>JAYSVR010000461.1:0-4086 GCA_043718445.1 Acidobacteriota bacterium
CGGTTTCGAGCCGGGCTTCGACGATGGCGTTGTCGCTGCCGATACCGTTGTTGAGACTTTTGAGTTCGATTTGTTCGCGCGACCAGTCGGCTCCGCCCAGATGTTGCAACAATTCGCGCGCCTCTTTGACGTTCAGGCTGGTGGAATTATTGCCCGTCACGGGGATGCGCGCGGTCGAGCGGGTGCTGCAACTCAAGGCGGCGAAACTGATGAATAAACACAGGGAAAGACCCCGATACATGTGGTGATAGATAGGCATAAGCGCACTCTTTGAACAGCTTGAAGCGGAGTTGAAAACTCGTGGTTTGAAAGCGCGCGGATGGTAACAGACGCCCTAGCACTGGGCAATTTCGGCGATTAACGGGCAGAAACAGAGGGTTTGAAGATAGCCTCAAGTTGGCGCTCAACGCGATCAAGACGGCTCTCAATAGCGGTGAAGTGTTGGGCGTTGTTTTGCGCCAGCATATCAATGCGCTGGTCGAGGCGCTTGATTTCAGCCAGCACCGCCTCGAATTTGGCATCAGCGCGCTTATCCATTTGCTCAAGTAAGCGTTCCGTACTTCGCTGATTCAGCCATGAGGCAGCGAAGATCGAAAATACCAACACCACGAGCGAAACGGCGGCAGAAAAAATGGCGATGGTCACTGGGTTGTTCATAGCGCGCGCAGCATAGCACAAGGCAGGCGAGCGGCAAAAAATCTGTTGGTGGGAAACGGCTAGAGATAAGCAAGCGGATTTTTCTGTCATAGGAATTTGCCTTACACGCGCGCGGCTGGAATGATGCGGCGCATCAAGTTATGCCGTTACCCGAAGATTTCGCATTCAGTCAAAGCGCCTTGCAGGATTACGCCGATTGCGCGCGTCGGTTCGAGTTGCGTTACGTGCGCGACGTGCGCTGGCCTGCGCTCGAAACGCAATCCGCGCTCGAACACGAAACCCAAACCCAAAAGGGACAGACCTTTCATCACCTCGTTCATCAACACGCGCTCGGCGTACCCGCTGCGGCGTTGGAAGCAACGTTAGGCGACGACGATGAGTTGCGCGCGTGGTGGCAGCGTTACTTGCAATGGCAGGCTCAACTGCCCGTCGAACGTTTTCCAGAAATCACGCTGACAGCGGCGCTCGACGAAAACCTGCTGATGGCGCAATACGATTTGATCGTCAAAGAGGCCAATGGCAACTTCCTCATCGTGGACTGGAAAACCGGCAAGCCCGCCAACCGCTCGCGCCTCGCCACTCGCCTGCAAACATTGGTTTATCCTTTTGTGTTAAGGCACGCAGGCGATTGGCTCAACGACGGACAGCCCATTCCGCCCGAACGCATTCGCATGGTTTATTGGTTCGCTGCGGACGGTTCGCAACTTGAATTCAAAGCCGATGCCGAAACGATGCAACGCAACGAAGCGAAGCTGCGACAATTGCTCAACGACATCGGCAACGATTTTGAATGGGCGCTGACCGAAGACAAAAAGAAATGTCGCTTCTGCGTTTATCGCTCGCTCTGCGAACGCGGCGACGTAGCCGGTTCGCTGGATGAACTCGAAGACGACGAACTCACTGAAACCGTCAACCTGGATTTCAACGCGATTGAAGAAATCGCTTTTTGATTGGCAGCAGCCATTCTCAATTCTCAATTCTCAATTCTTTGACAGGGTGATCCGTGCCATCTGCGGCATCCGCGTATCCATCCTTTCCTCCTGTCAAAGAATTGAGAATTGAGAATTGAGAATGGCGGTGCATCAATGTACCGCTTATGGAATGGCGCGAACCCATCACTCAGAACATCCCTGATTTGTTGCGCGCCCGCGTCGGCGGACATCCGCTCATCGCCGAACGCCTCGCGCGCCTCGGCCTGCTTGATCCTGACAACGCCGCAGCCTTTCTCGATCCCGCGCTTTATCAAAGTACTTCTGCGTTTGAATTGCCTGATATGGATGTCGCCATCGCGCGCCTGCAAGCGGCGTTGCGTACGCACGAACCCCTCCTCATCTGGGGCGACTTTGACGTAGACGGTCAGGCCGCCACCGCGCTGCTTTTCACCGCGTTGAAAGCCTTGGGCGCAAACGTTCGTTATCACATTCCACGTCGCAACGGCGAAGGCCACGGCGTGCGCTTGCCGAAGCTGCGCGAGCTTTTAGCCAATGGCTATAGGCTCATTATCACTTGCGACACCGGCATCACTGCGCACGAAGCGATTGGTTACGCGCAACGCGAAACCGTAGACGTAATCGTCACCGATCACCATCAACTGCCTGCGACTTTACCTGCGGCCCACGCGATCATTCATCCGCACCGCTTGCCGCACTCACACAAGCTGCGCGAATTGCCCGGCGTCGGTGTGGCTTACGAACTCATTCGCGCCTTGCGTGGCGATGTCGAGTGTGAAGACCTGCTTGATCTGGTCGCGTTGGGCATCGTCGCCGACAGCGCCGTGCTGACAGGCGAAACGCGCTATCTGTTGCAACGCGGACTCAGGGCCTTGCGCGTCTCTTCGCGCGCAGGCGTGCAAGCCCTTTGCGCGCGTGCCGAAATCAATCAACTCGAACTCGACGAACGCGAACTCGCGTTCAAGCTCATCCCGCGCCTCAACGCACAAGGCCGTTTGAGTGACGCCGCCGATGCCGTCGAACTCTTAACGACCAACGACGCCGCGCGCGCACAGGAACTTTCGTTCCAACTCGAAGCCCTCAACGCCCAACGCAAACTCGAAACCCAACTTGTCCAGGCCAGCGCCGAAAGCCTAATCGAACGCGATGCGTCGTTGTTGGATTACGCCGCGCTCGTGCTGTCGCATCCCGATTGGGACAACGGCGTAGCGGGCATCGTCGCGCAACGACTGGCCGAAACTTATCAACGCCCCGTCGTGATGCTCTGCGAAAAAGACGATCTGGCTTTCGGTTCCGCGCGTTCAGTCGCGGGTTGCAACATCACTGATGCGTTGCAGGCTTGCCAGTCGCGCTTGCTCAAATTTGGCGGACACGCAATGGCGGCAGGCTTAACGCTGAAACGGTCGGAGCTTTACGACTTGCGCCGCGACTTGTCAGCGACGGTGCGCGAGAGGTTGGCTGCGCCGATGTCAGAGCCTTTCTTGCAACTCGACGCGACGCTCGCGCTCAACGAACTCACGCACGAACTTTATGAAGACCTGCAACGACTCGCGCCTTTCGGCCACGGCAATGCGCCACTGTTGCTCGCATCGAAAGACGCGCGCGTCGTGCGGCAGAAAAAACTCGGACGTGGTGATAAACACCGTCGCCTGACCATTACGGATGAATCGGGCGCGCAACAAAACCTGTTCTGGTGGGACGCGGACGAAGTGCCTGCGAGCCGTTTCGATGTGGCCTATCGCTTCGTGCTGAATCGCTATCGGCAACAAGCGACGCTGGCGTTGGAATTAGTAGGCGTGCAAGTACGGGCTGATGCCGTGGCTGAATTGGCGGTGAGTCAGAGTGCGATTGAAGTGATTGATTATCGCCAGCACGCCGAGGCGCATGCTTTGTTGGCGCGTCACGCTGACCAAGCCGTCATCTGGCGCGAAGCCGACTCATCCATAAACGGCGCAACCCGCAACGAACTCAAACTCGCCGACACACTCATCGTCTGGACTGTTCCGCCCGGCACAACCGAATGGCAAGCCGCACTGGATGCCGTCGAACCAAATCTCTTAATCCTTTTCGGACAAATGCCGCCCGAGTTCACCGCGACCGCTTTCTTACAAAAGCTCGCAGGCTTGGCGAAATTCACGATCAGTCAAAAAGATGGCGCGACGACGTTAAGCGCGCTGGCAGCGGCTACGGCGCAACGCGCGACGACAGTTCGTTATGGATTGTTGTGGTTGCAACAGGCTGGCAAACTCGGCGTGACGTTTGGCAAAGAGGAAAGCATTCAATTCACCAACACAGCTTCAGTCAGTTCAACGTATGACCTCGCCGCTTTAGAAAAACTCATCCAAAGCGCGCTGGCTGAAACGTTGGCTTATCGAAAAGAATGGCTGAAAAAAAAGTGGCGCAGACTTCAGTCTGTGAGCGCGTATCGTGGACTTTAGTCCGCGCACATTGGTTTGATTGATGCGCGGACTAAAGTCCA
>JAYSVR010000462.1:0-13048 GCA_043718445.1 Acidobacteriota bacterium
GCGCCGCTGGTCATCGCGGTGCGGCTGCGCAGCTTGTCTACTTCTTCGAGCGCGGGTTCGCGGGTGAAGGCTTCGCGCGTGACGAACAGGCTGCCGCTAAAACATGCGTCGGAAATCAGCAACGTATGCCGCGCGGGAATTTCGACAATCGCGTCGCGCAAATCGCTGTTCGAAATCCAACTTGAGCGTACCGCCCGCCGCGCGTCGCTCGGCAACCAATAGCCTTGCTGATTCACTTCATTCCAAACGCCATGCCCGGCGTAAAAAATCAGCAGGTGATCTTCGGGCTTGAGCTGTCCGTTGAGTTCCTGCATCTCATTGAGAATCTGCTCGCGCGTAGGGTTCGTGAGCGTCGTCACGTTCGCCGCCGCGAAGCTGTAATCAGTTATGAGTACTTGTTTGACGCGCGCCGCGTCGCGCAGTGGGTAATCGAGATCGTTGACGCGCGGGTCGGCGTAATCGGCGACGCCAATCAACAGCGCGTGATATTGCCCCGCGATGAGTGGGCGATTGGCGGGGCGCGTGCCTTGTCCGCGCTCCTGCGCCGAATCAACGCACGGCAAGGCGACACTGGCACACAGAAACAATGCGAGGAGGAGTGGTTTCATAACAAGCCTGAATGAGTTGTAGAACAAGATGGTATCTTGTTCCTGTGTCATTGGAACAAGATGCCATCTTGTTCCACAGCCGAAATTTTCTATCGCTGATGCTGCAAGACCACTTTACGCACGACCACCGTCGCCGACAAGCCCGGTTGCGCAGCGAGCGATTCCAACTGCACGACTTGCGCAGACGCTAAAGCCGTCCCTGGTTGCCGCGCACCCGACAAGCCGACTTGCGCTAAATCGCCAGGCGCTTTGGTGAATACGAAATAGAGTTTTTCTTCGCCTTCGATTCGGTCAAAAGCCATTTCGGGCAAGCGTGTGGGTTGCGCAGCCTGAAGCTGTTTGGGGTGAACGTAAACAACGTTCATATCGCCTTTGGTTCCGGCTTGCACGAGCGACAGCCAGCCTGCGTGCGGCGGTGTAACCTGAAAATAAATGTGATCGCGGCTGCGCACGGTATCGGTCAGCGACACTTTGCCTACGCCTTTGCGAAAGCGTTCGAGGTTGAGCGCGTCGGTAACAGTCGGAGCAACCACAATCGGCGTTGGCACTTTAGGCTGTGCTGTTTGAACCGCTGGCTGAACCGATATGAGTGGCGATGAAAGCTGGCGGTAAGCAAACCATCCGCCCAAGGCCAATGCGATCAACAGCACAGCGGCTGCGGCGTAAGGCCATTTCGGTTTGGGCGATGATATGGGTTGCGTTTCAGGCGCTAGGTAATCGGTTTCGACCGCGCGCACCTGTGTGTCGTAACTGATCGAAGCCGTTGCTATTGCGTTCGGCGGTTGAGATTTCTTTTCAAGTGCGGCTTGCAGTGCTTCGGCAAAAGCGCGGGCTGAGTCGAAGCGCGCGGCAGGGTTCTTTTCGAGCGCGCGCATCACGACGGCATCGAGTGCGGGACTGATTCCGGCGGCGCGGTTTCGTTCAGAGGGTTTCGCCGGAACGACGTTGGCGTGCAGGTGCAAATAGGCTGCGGGTTGCGAGGCGGTGAAAGGGCGTTCGCCCGACATCATTTCGTAAACGACTACGCCGAGCGAATAAATGTCTGCGCGCTGGTCAATCTCGCGGCGGCTTTTGCCTACGGCTTGTTCGGGCGAGATGTAAGCAGAGGTTCCTACGACTTGCAGCGTTTGCGTGATCGTTTCAGATTCGCGCCACGCGGCAATGCCGAAATCGAGTACCTTGACCAATAAGCCGTCGGCGTTTTGCGCGAGAAAGATATTGTCAGGCTTGATGTCACGATGAATGACGCCCTGGCTGTGCGCTGCGTTGAGCGCTGTGCAAGTTTGGCGCGAGAGATTCAGCCATTCAGTTGATGGCAGTGCGCCTTGTGACAAACGGTCGCGCAGCGATTGCCCCGTGAGAAATTCCATTACGAAATAAGGCCGTTCGTTGATTTGTCCGCTGTCATAAATCGTAACGATGTTGGGATGGTTGAGGCGCGCGAGCAGGCGGCGCTCTTCGTCAAAGCGTTTGAGATATTGTTCGGGCAAGCCCGCTTTCATGAGTTTGAGGGCTACGTTGCGGCCCATCTTTTCATCCCACGCGGCATAGACTTCGCCCATGCCGCCTTGGCCCAGCAAGCGTAACAAGCGGTAATGCTTGATGCGGTCGAAAGGCAAATCGCTTTGGGGTTCGATGGTGGTGGGTTGTGAATGGACAGAGGCTTCAGGTGCCCAAAACAAGTCGGGCACATCAACCAGCGAATGGCTTTGCGAATCAGCCGCCAACATGTTTTCGACTTGGGCGCATATCACGGCATCGCCCTGCGCAGCTTGCACCACATAAGCGGCTCGTTGCGTACCGGTCAGTTCGGCGGCTTCGACAAAAATCTGTTTGGCTTTCTGCCATTGTTGTTCGTTCATTTTTGATCCTGTTCGCGTGCAAAGGGAAAACTTGCGGTAGGGGGGATCGCTCATTGCTCATAGCGACGCCTTACCGAAAAGAGGCTCAGACCTGACCGTATAAATTTAGCTTTCATGACACGCGGCGACAACCGAATGCCATTCGTGCCTAAAAAGCGACAGCGGCTTCACCTCACAATGCTTCCGCCGCTTCCAGCCCTGTGCTAGGCTGCCGCCACTTTCGAGAAGCATTACCCAACCAAAACCAACTAAAGGAAACAAAGCAATGAGCGCCAGCAATGAGTCTTCGCCAACGGCTGCGGCTTTCGATTCGACGCGCGACACCAGCGGCATCGGCGGACATCCGCGCGGTTTGACGACGCTGTTTTTCACTGAGATGTGGGAGCGTTTCAGTTATTACGGCATGCGCGCAATCTTGATGTTGTATATGACCGCCGCCGTCGCACAAGGCGGCATGGGGATGGATACGAAAACCGCAGCGGGCATTTACGGCGCTTACACCGGCTCGGTTTATTTGATGTCCATCCCCGGCGGCTGGCTCGCCGATAACGTATTGGGTACGCGCAACGCAGTCTTTTATGGCGGCGTGATTATTGCGCTCGGGCATTTCTCGATGGCGTTTCCCAGCACGTTCACCTTTTTTCTCGGCCTGGTGTTGATCGCGTTGGGTACGGGGTTGCTCAAGCCGAACGTCAGCTCGGTCGTCGGCAGTTTGTACGATCAAAACGATGAACGGCGTGACGCGGGCTTTTCAGTTTTTTATATGGGCATCAATCTGGGAGCTTTCATCGCGCCATTAATTTGCAGCCCCCTCGGTGAAAAGGTCAGTTGGCATCTGGCCTTCGGCATCGCTGGTATCGGAATGACGGCGGGACTCATACAGTATTGGCTAGGCCGCGAACGACTCGCGCACGTGGGCAATGCGCCGGTGCAAACGAGCGCCGAAACCAAACGCAAAGCGTTGATGGGTACAGGTTTTATGCTGGCGATTGCCGCCGCCGTGGGCTTGCTTTATTTCGGCCCTGAACCGATCAAAAGCAATCGTCTATGGATTATGCTCACCATCTTGATCGCCTTCCTGATCTGGATGTTCACTTCGTTCTTAAAACCCGAAGAAAAGAAACCCGTCGGCGTAATCGTCCTGCTATTTTTCTTTTCCGTAATTTTTTGGGCAGGGTTTGAACAAGCCGGATCAAGCTTCACGCTGTTCGCGCGCGATTTCACCAACCGCACGGTGGCGGGGCGTGAGTTCCCTGTCGGTTTGTATCAATCGGTCAATTCGATCTTTCTGATTTTGCTCGCGCCCGTGTTTTCGTGGCTGTGGCTGCGGTTGGGCAAGCGCCAGCCGTCAAGCCCTACGAAATTTGCGATGGGCTTGTTGGGCGTAGGCATCGGAGCCGGAATTTTGCTGCTGGCTTCATCGCTTTTGTCAGGCTCAGGCGACCGCGTAGGCCCGTGGTGGCTGGTCGGCGTTTATCTGTTTTGCACCATCGGCGAATTGTGTTTGAGTCCGGTGGGATTGAGTACGACTTCTAAACTGGCCCCTGCGCGCTTGAGCGGTTTGATGCTGGGCATCTTTTTCCTTTCGATCTCGTTCGGCAACTTTCTCGCGGGCGAAGCCGCCGGTTATTTTGAAGGCGAATCGCACCAAGCCCTCATCGGTCTGTTTAGCAAAGTCACAGCGATTCCGGTCGGAGCGGCGCTGCTCTTATTGGCGCTGACCCCAATGATCAAAAAGATGATGGGCAAAGTTCGCTAATCACTTGCCGTCAATAAAAAGCGAAAGTCTAAAAGGAAAAAGCCGGGTTGAAGTTACGCTTCAACCCGGCTTTTCGCTTTTTCAAAATCAGTCGGTTCTACCCTTTTTTCGCAGGAGCTTTAGCCTTCGCTGCGGGCGTAGCCACGGGGAAAGCCCCAAGCGGAGCATTCGGCGCAGGAGCCGCTGCTGCGGGTGCAGGAGCGGGCGGTGCGTCAGTGCGGATCACTTTGTGCCCCGCCGCTTCCCACGCGCTCATACCACCTAAGAGAGCGCCTGCATTTTCATAACCGGCTTTTTGCAACAAGAACGCCGCACGGGCGCTGGTGTGTTCAGACGGTCAGGTACAGTAAGCAATTATGCGTTTGCCTTTGGGAATGTTTTTGAAGTCGCCTTTTTCAACATCAGCCAGTTGAATATCAATCGCGCCTTCTATGTGCGCGATCTTCCAGGCATCCGTGCCGCGTACGTCAATGATGACGCCTTTGCCGCTGGTAACATCGGCTTTGGCCTCTTCAACGCGCACGCGCGGCATCAAGTCTTCAGGGTTTTGCGTAGCGGCGGCAGTGGGTGCGTTGGCGTCTATAGCAGTCGCCGTTGCGGGCGTAGCCGTGGTCGCCGCCGTCCCCGCTGTCGTGGACTGGCAAGCGAAATTGGTTCCGGCGACCAGAGCCAACAGCGCGCCATGTGCGAGCAGGTTAGTTTTTTTCATAACGATCCGTCTTCCTTATTTTGACGTTAGCCCGCTTGCGCCGTTTGAACTAGATTTGAACAACAAGACGACCCACGAGCAGTAATGATGTGGCAGTGATTCAAGTGAATTGCTCAGGCAATGGATCAATGCAGAAGCAAATGCATCTTACACAAAGCCGCCGAATGCGACAAACAATTCCTGCCCCGTTCGGCGTCATCTAATAAAAACCCGCATAGGCTGCGCTTGCGAACAGCGCAAGGGTTAGGTGAATATGATTGAGCTTACTCCGAAGTGCCACTGATTCCCCCAGCGAATTCCCGCGATTGAGAAATCACGTTGATACGACACCTTTCCTATTTATTTTTTTCTTTGATGCTATTGGTGCGCTGCGCCGCACCGCTGCCCGCACAAACGCCGCCGAAAGCGCACTTCATTGCTTATTTGAACGAAGGCAATTTGTGGGCAATGCGGGCCGACGGCAGCGATATGCGCCTGATCGCCATCGCCTCGCCCAACGAAGTCATACAGGACTTTCTCTGGTCGGCTGACGGACAGCATCTTTACTTTGCCGTAGGCACAAGCTTTTACGACGCGGCCCTCGCCACCGGCAATCTGGCGAGCGGCGGAGCGTTAAATCTGCCTGCTAATGTTTCACTGGATCGCCTCGAACTAGGCCGCGACGGCGCAACGATCATCGCGCATACGCTGGATGAGGAAGGCTTGCCGCGCGTCTTTGGCATGCGCGTCGGCGAAAGCACGGCGCGCGAGTTAGCCGTGGATGAATACAACGCGCTGGCCGCCCAGCCTGCGCCCGTCATACGCCGCGTAGGCGAACTATCGGTCGCGCCGCCGATGGGAAACGAAGCCCGCTTTGCGCTTTTCAAAGAAGCCTTTGACACCACCGAAGAATTATTTGTCAGCGATCTTGAAACCGGACGCCGCTGGCAAATCACCGACCTCGCCGCGTTGGGCGAATTCGAACTGTCAGCCGAAGAGATGGGTGGACGTTTCATCATCGAAGCCGCGTGGTCGCCCGACGGACGCTATGTGTTATTCAATCCGGGGCAATCGTGTTCAGAGACGGGGTTGTGTTACGGCAAGCTCTATCTGGTCGAAATGTGGGGCGGCGCGGCGCGACAGTTGTCGCTGGATATGATGATTTCGCTTCCAACAGAATGGAATTTGGCGGAACGGAGCCTGACCCAAAACCTGCTGGTGTATGACGACGAAAATGAAATCGTGCTGTCAGACCAAGCCGGACTGACGCGCCGATTGGCGCAAGGGAGCCGTCCGAAATGGCAGCCGCTGACAGGCGCTGCCCTCACGCCTTGAACACGAAAGGCTGGTTGTCAAATCGGATGATCGCTAAAAAGCCAAGAGGATTTTTTGCTTTATATCGGGCGCTACGTTACATTGCATGTGAAGTAAATCCACGCTGAAGTTTCCCTAACATTAATTTTATTGGTATTTCTCAAGATGCAGAACTCGCTCGGAATCGTTAAGCAACTCAAACTCGGAGACGATGTAGAAACTAAATGCGGAAAATGTAAAGACATCCGCGAACACGTCGTTGCAGCACTCAAACCAGACGGTACGGTTGAGCGCGTGCAATGCCGCACTTGCGGCTCCAACCATATTTACCGCGTAAAGAAGGCTACGACCAAAACGGCCTCTTCTCGCACGCGCAGCAGCACCGGCACCTCTTCGCGCAAGGCTTTGGCAGAACTCGAACAGAACGCAGGCCCGCCACGCGACTATTCCATTCACTCGCGTTTTAAGATCGGGGACCGCATTGCCCATCCAAAATTCGGTACGGGCCTCGTCATTGACGAACGCTCTGGCAAAATTGACGTGAAGTTCGGACGCGAAGTTAAAACGCTCATTCACGGCAACTAGCTTACGTCTCTAACCAACCCAGAGGCGAACTCAAGATAACGACGCACCTGAGCCAACGCTTTGCCGCGATGGCTCAGGGCGTTTTTTTCTGTGCGTGACAGTTCTGCGAACGTACGGCCCGACGCCGGATCAATAAATACCGGATCGAACCCAAAACCCTGTTGCCCGCGCGCCGCGTGAGCGATATGCCCAACGCAAAGGCCCGCGAAGGTTTCTTGTATCTTCGCGCTCCGCAACGCCATCACACATACGAATTGCGCCTGGCGTTGTGCGTCATCCACGCCTTTCATTTCTTCCAATAGCTTCGCCACAAGTTGTTCGCTCGTGGCCCCCGCATCCGCGTAACGCGCTGAGTAAACGCCCGGACGCCCGTCCAGCGCGTCTACCGTCAAACCCGAATCGTCCGACAACGTAAGCAAACCCGTACGCTCGAAATAATAATCCGCTTTGAGCATCGCATTTGCCGCAAAGGTGTCGCCGGTTTCTTCGACGACGGGCGGTACGGTGGCAAGGTCGTTCAACCCGATGACTTCATAAGGCAAGTCTGTCAGGCAGGCGCGAATCTCTGCGACTTTGCCCGCATTGGTCGTAGCAATTAAAAGTTTTGGTAAGGGTTGGAGTTGAGGCATGAGATCAGAAAGCGCGCGTGACTTCATCACCAATCGCGGCAATCGCGACAGTGATGTTGTCGGTTCCGCCGCGCTGTTTCGCCAGTTCGACCAGCGTCGCACAGGCTTGCGCGGAAGGCGCATTTTTCACGATGTCAAAAATTTCTTCGTCGTGAACGAGGCTCGTCAACCCATCGGTACACAAAAGAAATTGATCGCCTTCGATAAGTTTAAAGGCTTTAGTGGCGACTTCGGGTTTGGCGATTTCGCGCGGGCCGAGAGCGCGTTCGATGCGGCTGCGGTCGGGGTGATTCTGCGCTTCTTCTTCGCTGATGAGGCCGTCTTCGAGCATGCGCTGTACGTGCGAATGGTCGCGCGTGAGACGACGTATACGATCAGGGCTGATTTGATAAATGCGGCTGTCTCCGATGTGCGCCAACCAGCCTTCGTCTTTGAGCAGCGCCAGCACGGCGCAAGTCGCCCCCATCCCTTTGCATTGCGTATGAGTTTTAGCGTCTTCCCAAATCGCGTGATTGGCGGCGATCAACGCGCGCCGCAAGCGGTCGGGCGTTTTCAACGTCACGCTGGCTCGTTCAAAAAACATAGCCTCGATAACACGCACGGCCTCCTGACTGGCACGACTGCCGCACGCAGCCCCGCCCATGCCATCGGCGACCACCAGCAAATGTGTATCGCTGCTGTCTTCGTACCGATGCAGCACCGCATCCTGATTTTCAGGGCGCCGCATACCAGGGTCGGTCAGATAAGCGGCTTGAATCGGGTAACGCATGACATAGGGGGAAAGCGATGTAGTAAGTGATCAATCATTGTGAGCGCCGCGCATTATTTACGCGCGCAGAACTCACGCTTTTTGTGCCGCCACAAAAGTCATAGCGGTATTGCCCAAACGAACCTGGTCGTAACTTTGCAAGGGATGCGCTTCGGTCACTTCTTTGTTGTTCACATAAGTGCCGTTGCGCGAGAGATCGTCTTTGATGAGAAAGCGTCCGTCACGAAAGACGATGATCGCGTGCGAACCACTGACCGTGTCGTCATCCACCACGATGTCGCAGGCCGGATTCGCACCCAGCCGGTTATAGCCCGCGTGCAATTTGAAATCTTCGCCATCAGGGTTTTTGGCGTAACTCACCAGCCAGCCTACCAGCTTGCCTTTGGACGACAACGATTTATTCACGTCTTCGGTAGAAATCACCATCGTACCGCGATTGCCCATCGGCGGCACCGAGGCAAACGTAGGCGATATTCCTTCGCCCAAATTCCCCGTCGGGAAGTTCCCCGTCGGTGCGTTCGCTCCGGCGAAATTTCCAGTTGGAAGATTCCCCGTCGGCATTTGCGGCGCTGACATCGGCGTAGCGGGCGGCTTAACGTCTACCATTGAGGGCAACGTGGGCGTGGGCGGAATCACCAGCGGCGGCGGAGCCATCACCGTATTCGGCGGCGGCGTAGGCCAATCCAGATCCAACGCGGAAGCTGGCATCGGCGTGCTCTCTATGCGTGTCACAAACGGCGTATCGTCATGCAGCAACTCAGTACGCGGCAACGGCGCAGGCGGCGCGGCGACCGGTTCTCGGTTCGTCGGGCTGAGCAGATCAAATGTCGGAGGAGCTTTCATCGGCTCTTCGATGCGTGTTGCCATCTCGCTGGGAAGCGGCGCTTCAAGCCGCGTCATAAACTCAGAAGGAGCCGGCGACTCAATGCGAGTCATAAACTCGGAAGGAGCCGGTGACTCAATGCGGGTCATAAACTCGGAAGGAATCGGTGACTCGATGCGCGTAGACAAATCGTTTTCCGCAATGGTCGGAAAGTCCGGTCGCCACTCAGGCAGAGGGGGCGCATCAATGCGCGTGGCGAATTCCATCGGAGCCGAAAGCGGAGGGCGCGCTTGCGGCACGTCAACGAAAGAAGGGATGTCTTCGATGCGGGTTTCAAAACTGTTCACGTCGCGCTTGGCATCAAGGCCCTGACCTTGCGGGCAATAGGGACAGTTTTGATAAACCGCGCTGTAAATATGCCCCTGCTCGCATTTGCGCAGTGACGAAGTCGTTTCAGCAACGCGCGGAAAAGGATTGCCGCAGTTACCGCAAAACTTTGCGGATTCCATATTCTGGCTTCGACAAACGGGACAGACTGGCATATGGGTTTTCTTCCTTGAGCGGTTATGGTTTTGAATCAGGCTTGTTCAGCCTTTTAGGGGTTGACCGTAAATCACACAGCCAAAAACGCGCGCATACTAGCACGACTGTCGGCACACGAAAATCCGAAACCCGCTGGGCTTCACTTGCGCGCCGTCACAATCGTAGCCTTGACCGAAATCTCGAAATCCAAATCTTCGCGCGCGCGGTCAATGACTTCAGCTAATTTGGTTTCGAGCCGCTGACGATCAGCCTTGCCGGGACGCAGCGTCAGCCATTCGTCTAAAAACCAACGGCGCATCAACGGATCAGCCAGAAACGTGCGGCCATCGGCGAAGCTATATGGCAGCCGATGCGTTTCGCTGGTTACTTGCTTGAGCTTCGCGGCTTGTGCCTGCGCTTCGGCTTCGCTCGCTGTCAGCCGCGCCGTAATCAGGCTTTCGACCGCAGGCGTCACGTCGAGCCAATCAAGTTCGTAAAGGCTCTCCCAATAAATCGAAAAGAATTCATCGAAACTGCCGCGCGTCGCCAGCTTAACCGCCACCGTTGCGCCTTTGTCCGCAAGTTGCGCAGCCTCTTGCCACAGCGCCGCGTGCGCTTCAGCAGGCAAGAGCGTGGCATCGCTCACGATCAATGCAAAACCCGCTTCCGGCAAATCGTGATCGGCAACCGTACCAGCGCGAAAAGTTACGCGCGAAACTTTTTGGATTTCAGCTTTGCCCTGCGCGATGACCAGCATCGCCGCGTTGTCTTCCAAGCCAACGACCTTTACGTCATTGCCGCCGCGTACCGCCAAATCAATCGCGTAAGCCCCCGTGCCGCAACCGATTTCGAGGAACGTACCCTTTTCGGGCAACTTGATCGAAGCGTCTACTAACTCATCAAACCGCTCGCGCCATTGTGGAACCAGCACGAGGTCGTAAAGGAACGCCTCTTCTTTTTCATCTGTTTTTTTGTTTGCCATACTTGTCATAAATGTGGCGCGGGCTGCCAGCCCACGCTATGAACCCACCGTCTTTTCAACCAATAACCACGCACTCTGAACGCCTACCGATGCGGCAGAAGCCTTGAACCGTTCCGGCTGCGCGTAACAACGCACGCCGTCTACCGCCAGCCGCCAATCACCTGCCGGAATCGCAAAATCAACCGCCCGCCGTTGCGGATTCACCAGCAACAACGCGCGCGTCCATTCGTCTTTGCCGGTCGTGTCGGTGAACTGAACCGCCAAACAACCTTCGTGTACGCGCAAACCCAAATCATCATCGAGAAACTTCACGCCCTCGCGCACTGCCGCTGCCGTCGCCATCCGCAAAATCGGATGCGCGCGCCGCAACGCAATCAAGCCGCGATAATACTCATATACGTCGTAGTTCTCAGCCTTCTGTGCCCAACGAATCATATTCACCGCATCAGGCTTGTCATAACTGTTGTGGTCGCCGCCTTTCGTCCGCAAAAATTCCTGCCCCGCGTGAATGAAAGGAATGCCTTGCGCCGTCAGCAAAATAATTGCGCCGAGTTTAGCCATCGCGCGACGGTCTTCGGTCGTAACGCTCGCGTCGTCAATCGTACTGATTAACAAACGATCCCACAGCGTATGGTTGTCGTGGCATTCGATGTAATTGATCGTCTCGGTCGGCGCGTCGGTGAAATCTTCAAGCGCAGCACGCATGCCACGTTTGACGGCGTGTATGTTCGTACCGCTTTGAATGAAGCCGCGCGCGCGTCCGTCAAACACCTGTCCTTTCACCGCATCGCGGAAGTGATCGTTGAAGGCCGACCAACCTTTGCCGCGTTGCATGCCTTTGCTCGTGATTTCAATCGGCGTCGCGCCGCCCGCCCACGGCTCGCCATAAAGCAACAGGTTCGGTTCAAGCGCGCGCAACTCGCTAACCATTAACTCAACCGTTTCTCTGTCAGTCAGTCCCAACAGATCGAAGCGAAAGCCGTCTACTTTATATTCCGTCACCCAATGTTTCAGGCAATCAAAAATGTAACGCCGCGCCATCGGCGCTTCGCTGCGGAATTCATTGCCCGTGCCTGAGCCGTTCCAGTAAGTACCGTCCGATTTCAGCCGGTAATAATAGCCCGGCACAAGTCCCTCGAAGTTAAAGACCAAACCTTTATCAATCGCTTCGAACGTATGATTGAAAACTACGTCAAGCGTCACGCGCAGGCCACGTTCGTGCAACGCGCTGATCATCTGTTTCACTTCGCTGATGCGCCGCGCGTCGCCGCGTTCGGTCGCGTACCAGCCTTCGGGCGCGAAGTGTTGAATCGCGTCGTAACCCCACCCGTAACGATCATTCGCCGCGTCGCTGTGAAACGTGCCGATGGGCAGCAACTGAATAACGTTGACGCCGAGTTCAACCAGATGATCGAGTCCCGTCACGATGTCGCGGCGTCCGACCAGATGCGAGCCAGTCTTTTCAGCCAGACTCAAATACTTCCCGCGCAATTGAATGCCGCTGTCAGGGTCAAGCGTGAAATCGCGCAAATGCAATTCATAAATGATGGCTTCGTCTAGCGGGAAGTTCGGACGCTCAGTCACAGGCGTTTTGTCATCCACCACCATGCAGCATCCGAGGTGTGAAGTTACGGCTTTGGCGTAAGGGTCGAGCAAGTCACGGTTCGCGTTGAAACGCGCATCAACACCTGCTGCGACATAGGTGTAATAAACGCCCAAACAATCGCCCGCCAGCGTAATCTCCCAACTGCCGTCTTCGTTTTGCGCCATCGGCACAGGCTGAGGCTTTCCGCCATAAGGACGATGATAAACGTTGAGCGTCAGCTTATTCGCCGTCGGAGCCCATACGCGAAAGATAGTTTTGTCGGGTTTATAAATTGCGCCGAGCGGCTTTTCGCAAACAAGATGGTCTGCCGGATGCGACAACACAGGCGCGTGATAGCGGGTCAAGGAACTCATGAAATCGTTGTTTACTTTCTCTCCCGTCCGTAATAGCCCTGCCGCGTGCGTACCACCATATCGCCGTGGCGTTTCAATGCGTCTTTGGTCACAGCCAGCCTGACGCGGCGGAACTTGCCGTCCAGCACTTGATTCGTTGACGAATAGCCCACGCTGTAGCGCGTCCGCAAGTGATCAATCAATTCAGTCAGACGTTGGTTCACTTCGATGACGGGTACGATTTGAATCTCGCCACCCGTTTCGTCAACGTATTTCGCCAGATTGATGCGGCGACGGAATAAATCGTTTTGCTCGGTGCGATCAAAAATCGTCAGCGAACGCGGCACGTCAGATTTCACAACGATGCCACATACGACACTGCCTGAATCGTACACGCGATCAGTGACTTGCTGTTCGGGCATGTCGCCGAAACGATAAGCCGACGCGATGTTGTCTGTCACCGTAATCACTACGCGACGGCTTAACGGATTGCTCGCCGTCGCCATTTGCCCCGCCGCTTCGTGCAAGGCCTTGTGCAGCGAAGTGCCTACGCCGACTTGCGTTTGGCT
>JAYSVR010000463.1:0-4075 GCA_043718445.1 Acidobacteriota bacterium
GCCGATGTGTTCGACGCCGAGTTGATGGAATTCGCGCGCGGCGCGTTCGGTCGGCTCGTCGTAACGAAACACTTCGCCTGAATAACTCAAGCGCAACGGACGCGGCTTGGCCTTGAAGCGCGTAGCGACAGTGCGCGCCACCAGCGAAGTCAGCTCAGGCCGTAGCGCCAGCAACGCGCCGTCGCGGTCAGTGAAACGATAAGTACGCTCGGCGGCCTCAGCGCCCATGCCGCGCGCAAACAGATCGTGATAATCGAAGATCGGCAGAATGATTTCGTCGTAAGACCAGCCCGCAAACACGGACATCGCCTGCCGTTCGACGTGGCGGCGCAGCTTCACCTCTTCGTCAAAGAAGTATTGGACGCCTGCCGGAATTTTGGTGAGTGATGACATTGTGTTGTTCCGCGCGGCGTGTCCATAGCCCGACCGTAAGAGAGGGCTGCAACCACGAGGCGCTTGTTGATACCAAAGGGCGCAATGCCGAGGCAGCCCTCTCTTACGGTCGGGCTACGGACACGGCGCGCGCTTCGCCATTATCGCTTGGCTCCGCCCTTCTGAAAAAACATCACGTACTCATGCTTGAAAATATAAAAGCCGCCGGCCAGCGCACGGTAACGCCAGATGTTTTCGAGATTGCGTTTGGCGCGGTTGCCTTGCATGTCTTTGACGACGAGGCTTTTCAAACTGTAGCCGCGTTGCATCACTTGTTGCATGCAATGAAAGCCCAGCGGAATCCATTCGCCTGCTTCGTACATATCGCCGATGACCAGCACGAGAAAGCGCCCCGCGTCGAGAAAGTGATCGGCGAGCGCGACGACGTGGCCGAAGCGTTCGACAAATTCCTCAACCGTAGCGCAATTCGACAGATCGTTTTTGCTGTCCGAAAACTTGATGATCGAATGATAAGGCGGATGCAGTAAGGCGAGCTGTACGGACGACTTGCCGATGGCTTGCAAGGCTTGCTCAATGCGCGGCCCCGTCGTCGTGAGGTTCGCGCTGTCGCCTTGCAAGACCGAAGTCGTGATGTCGTGCGGATTAGCTTCTTGCTCAATGCGCTGGTCGGTTTGCTTGGCGAGTTCGCGTTTGAGTTCGACGCCGATGCCGTGACGCCCTAGATGGCGGCATTCGATTAGCGAAGTCCCCGAACCGAGAAAGGTGTCGAGTACTACGTCGCCTTGCTTGGTGTAACGGCGCATCGCTTGATAAGGAATTTGCGGTACGAAATTGCCGTGATAGTCGCCCGCGTGCTGCCCTGCGCGGTCGCGTTCGGCGATGTGCCAGAGTGAATCCGTCCAGATGTCTTCATACTCCCGCCATTGCGTAAGGTCTAGATCGTTTAGCTCAGAGTTTTTTTTTCGCGCGGGCTTGGGTGTAGCGGGGCGTTTGGGCAAACGGGAATCTCCTTTAATTGATCGGGTTCAGTTGGCGTCCGCGCTTGTCTACGGTGACTTCGAGCGCGCGGGACGTGACGCCTGCGGCAGTAAAGCGCGCTTGCATCTCGTTGGCAATCGCTGCGCCGTTCTCTAACACGAAAGCGATCATGGTCGAACCCGCGCCGCTGATGGCTACGCCGAGCAAGCCGGGATGCTGGGCGGTTTCGTCGTTGAGTTTGAGCGTGTCGGCGATGCCCGCCGCCAGCGGAGCGCGATAGGGTTGATGCAAGCGGTCGCGCAAGGCTTCGTTGACAAGATCGAAGCGTTTCTCAGCGAGCGCGGCTTGCAACAGCGCGGCGCGTTGCAGGTTATAAATCGCATCGGCGCGCGTAATCATCTTCGGCAGCACGGCGCGCATCTTGGCTGTTTCCATTTCGTAAGCGGGAATGCAAATCACAAGTTTGATTTCATCAGGCCACGCGCGTTTGACCGTGAGCAGCGAACGGCGTTCGTTGCCCGCGTAATCGGTGCGCTCTTTGACGACGGCTACGACGAGACCGCCGAGCGTGCTGGGCGCGAGGTTGTCGCCGTGCCCTTCAAAATTCAGCGCGTAATCGAAAAAATCCGTCTCGCTTAACTGGTCGCCAGTCAACGCCTCATAAAGCGAAAGCCCCGCGATGATGGCGCTGCTGCTGCTGCCCAGCCCGCGCGCCAATGGAATCTCGTTATGTACGCGAATGCGCGCGCCGGGCAATTGTTGGCGACGCTCTCCGGCGGCATACAGCGCGGCGCGCAGCATGATATTCGATTCGTCGAGCGGGACTTTCTCCGCGCCTTCGCCGGAAGGGATGATGGTGAAGCCGCTTGCTTGTGGTTCGACTTCAAGCCGCAGGTAAAGCGAAAGCGCGAGGCCGCAGGTGTCGAAGCTCGCGCCGAGATTGGAGGTTGAAGCGGGTACGATAATTTCGGTCATTTGATTGCAGATTTGAGATTGCAGAATGCAGATTGACGGGGCGGTCTGATTGCAGATTTGAGAATGCAGATTGTAGATTGACAGAAAAACAACATAGTCGAATTCAGTTTTTGTTTTTCTTTGCTGTGTTGATTGACGCGACCGTCATGGCAACGAGTTGATCTGCTTCGTCGAGCAAGTCAGCGACTTTATCTTCTGCGACGGTGCCAGCTTCTATGAGTAGCTCAATCCAATACATACATTCGTCAGCCTCTTCAAGAACGATGCCCATCTTGGCGATGAAATCAGCTTGCGATTTGGCGCGGCAAGCAGCGCGATAATTTGCGCCGACAGAAGTTCCACTCCGTAAAAGTTGTTTGCCAATCACATCTGCTGTTCGCGTTTGCGGCAGACGCTCCGTCATTTTGATAATCCGTAAAGCAAAAGCCTTCGTTCGTTTTTTGAAATCCTCAGTTTGCACTTGGCCTCCGTTTCTTAAATCAATCTGCAATCTGCAATCTCAATTCTGCAATCTTTTATGCGCCGACATACCGCGCATACAACGACCGCGCCACGTTCACATCCTCCGTGCCTTTCACGATGCTGCGTGCGTCGGCGAAAACTGTCATTTCCTGTTCGCCGGTTTTGAACTTCAGCAAAAACTGGTTGTAGCTCACTTCGCCCACGTCACGCAGTTGCTCGCCGAGTTTCGCTAAGTCGAGCGCGTGGGGCGTGGCGGGCGTGATTTGTACGGCGTTGCGTCCGCAGAGCGTCACGGCGAGTTGGCCGCTGCGGGCGTTGAGAAATTCGTAACGATGCAACGCGCAGGCCGGGCAATCCGCCACCGGTTCGCGCAGCTTGAGTTTGGTGTAAGACGTTTGCCAGAGATCGAATTGAATCAGCGCGCCGTGCAGCTTGTCAGCCTGGCCGGTCAACAGCTTGAGCGTTTCGGTGACTTGATAAGACGAAACCGCCGCGATGATCGGCAATATCACGCCCGCCGTGTCGCACGTAGGCGACGTGCCTGGCTGGGGCGCTTCGGGAAAGATGCAGCGCAAGCACGGCGTCACGCCGGGGCGGATGGTCATTTGCAAGCCATACGATGAAACCGCCGCGCCATACACCCACGGCTTGTTGAGCTTGATCGCGGCGTCGTTGAGCAGGTAGCGGATTTCAAAGTTATCAGTGCCGTCAACAATCACGTCGGCGTCGCGGATGAGGTCTTCGACGTTGGTGTAATTCACATCTTTAACGATGGGTTCGACCATTACGTCAGAGTTGATGCGGGCGATGCGGGCGGCGGCGGCTACGGCTTTGGGCAACGCGGCGGCGGCATCGCTTTCGTCAAACATCACCTGCCGATGCAAATTGGATGGTTCGATAAAATCGCGGTCAACTAAACGCAGAAACCCAACGCCCGCGCGCGCCAGCATCTCGGCGTGCATGCTGCCCAACGCGCCGCAACCAATCAGCGTCACGCGGCTGGCGAGCAGCTTTTCCTGTCCTGCTTTGCCGATGCCGGGGAAGAGCGTTTGGCGAGAATACTTTTGCATTGCAGATTTGAGATTGCAGATTGCAGATTCGTGATTGCCGTTGAATCTGCAATCCTCAATCTGCAATCTGCAATCAGGTTAGCGGGTGGTCTTAATCAAAATCTCAGAGGCTATCCGGGAACTTTTCGTGCTTCTATCTCCAATGATTCCAGCGGCTTAGTATAATTGAATGTGGGCTTAGGAGCCGGAGCTAGACG
>JAYSVR010000464.1:0-12995 GCA_043718445.1 Acidobacteriota bacterium
TATCGCTGCGCGGATGTCATCAGAAAAAGCCACTTTGCTTCGGTTAGCCAAACTAAAGACGTCTTTAGCCGATCCCTTAGTCCACGTCGGAAAGCAACTCGGTCGGGTATGCAAGAGAGCAAGTCATCTAAGTTGCGCGATGGCAGGGGGGAATCAAAGCTGGCCTATAGGCGATTCCCTTCCGCCATCGCGTTCTTTTTTTTCCGCGACCCGCCCCAATATACACAAGGTGGCAATCGTCGCCCCCCATCCGCTGGCATCCGCCGCATCATGAAATTCCACAACGAACTCAGTACGCGCCAAAATTCGCCGCACCGCTGCGCGCTGTACGCCAATGCCTTTGCCGTGAATGATGCGCACCCGCGTAAAGCCGCGTGCGTGAGCTTCGTCCAGATAAGCCGCCACGACGGCCTTGATCTCGCGCGGCGCGACGCTGTGCAAATCAATCGTATCGGTAATTTCCCACACGACCGGCTCGTCAAAAGGGTCTTCGTTCTCAGCGAGCGGCGCTTCTTCCGCGTTCGAGATGCTTTCTGATTTGAACCAACGCCATAGCTTCATCTAGCGCAGCTTATCGGCTAGACTGCGCGCGCGCCAAACAACTGGCGACGTAAATCCAAACTAAAACCAAAGGCACATCTCATTTGCCGATTCACGTGAAAGACCCTTGCGCCAATCCCTGGCAAACCCACGAAAGCCGCATCGTTTATGACAACCCGTGGATTCGCGTCTGCGAAGATCAAGTCACGCGGCCCGACGGGCAGCCGGGCATTTATGGCGTCGTGCATTTCAAAGGCCTCGCCATCGGCGTGCTGCCGGTTGATGACGAAGGCTGCACCTATCTCGTCGGCCAGTATCGCTATGTGTTAAACCAGTATTCGTGGGAGATTCCCGAAGGCGGCTGCCCAGAGGGCGAAGCGCCGCTCGAAGCCGCCGCGCGCGAATTGCTCGAAGAAACCGGCTTGCGCGCCGCGCATTACGAATTGCTAGGCCGCTCGCACCTGTCGAATTCAGCGACGGATGAAGAATCGCTTTTCTATCTCGCTACCGGCTTAACGCAAGGCGTCGCTCAACCGGAAGGTACCGAACAACTGCAAGTTCGTCGCGTGCCTTTCACTGAAGCACTGGCGATGGTGCAGCGCGGCGACATCACCGACGCCATCAGCGTAATGGCGATTCAGCAATACGCGCTGCAACTGCGTTAAACACTCCATGCAAAAGGTACTACTCAAAGCCTCACTCGTAACTGCCGCCGCCGCGCTCGCCGTGGCGTCGCTCGTGTTCGCCGCACAGCCCAACTATCGCGGCACGCGCGCGGGCAAAGCCGATGAAGATTATTTGAGTTCGCGCAAGTGCCTCGCCTGCCACGAAAACCATTTCGCCTCGTGGGCGCGCACCTATCACAGCCGCATGACGCAGGAAGCCACGCCCGCAACAGTGCAGGGCGATTTCACGCGCAACAATTCGTTTGAATATCTCGGCGTCAAAGCGCGTATGACCCGGTCAGGCAATCGTTTCGTAATGACGCTGACTTTAGCGAATGAACAGCAACAAGTTCATGAAATCGCGCGCACCGTTGGCTCGCGGCGCATCGAGCAATACGTCGCGAAACAGAATGGCAACTACGTTCGACTGCCGCTCGCGTATGACTTGATGAATAAGCGTTGGATGAGTTTGAACGGTTCGTTCTTTTCGCCCGACAGCGACAACTACTTTCAGCATCAGGCGCAATGGGACGCGAACTGCGTCTTTTGCCACAACGTCAAAGCGCAACCGAATTTCAAACCCGCTACGCGCCAGTTCAACACCGAAGTCGCCGAACTCGGCATCGCCTGCGGAGCCTGTCACGGGCAATCCGCCACGCATGCCGAAGAGGCTTCTTCGCCGTTGACGCGCGTGCTATGGCGCTGGCGCGACACTGGTGAGAAGCACATCGTCAATCCATCAAAGCTGGCGGCGGAGCGTTCGGTGATGGTTTGCGGACACTGCCACGGCCAGCGCGTACCTGCGCAGATGGAGCGCATTCAGGAAATTTTGGGCAAAGGCGATCCGTTCAACGCAGGCGACGACTTGCACAAGTTTTATCAGCCGGTTGGACGCGACACGAAAATCGGCGACTTCGCTTTTGCACAACGATTCTGGAACAACGGCGCTCCGCGTTTGACGGCGTATGAATATCAAGGACTGCTGCAATCGCGCTGCTTTACTGCCAGCAAAGCGAGCCAGCAACCGCTGACTTGCCTAACTTGTCACTCAATGCACGAAGGCGACATTAAGGGACAGATCAAACCTGAGAACCGCACCGATCAACCTTGTCTTAAGTGTCATCAGGAACTCGCTGCGCCGCCAGCACTCACAGCGCATACGAAACACGAAGCCACGTCGGAAGGCAGCCGTTGTTATAACTGCCACATGCCGCGCGTGGTTTACGGCGTGATGAGCATTCACAAAACGCACGCGATCACCGTACCTGACGCTACGCTCACGACGACGCTTGGCGTGCCGAACGCCTGCAACCAATGCCATCTCAATAAGTCTGCGAACTGGACGATTGCGCAAAGCAAACAATGGTGGCCGCAACGATTTGCTGCCGCCGCAACCAGCAGTGACAAGGCTTTCGATCAGGCAGAAGGCTTGCGCGCCCTATTCGCAGGCGATGCGCTGACGCGCGCGCTTGCCGCCGAAGCGTTAAACAATAGTGAATGGGCTACGCCGTATTTGCTCGAAGCGTTTAACGACAACTATCCGATTGTGCGGTACTTCATCGGACAATCGCTCATGCAACGTCGTGCCGATTTGCCGCGCCTTGATTACCTGGCGACGGCGACTGGACGCGAACGCGCTCTCGCGGCTTGGTGGCAAGCGATGCAGACGGACAAGCGCGCCGCGATTGTTACGCTGGCGAATCAATTGCGCGCGCTGCGCATCAACCACGACCTTGACGTAGGTGAATAAATTTGGAGTGCTGCGGCTTCGACGCAGCTTTCCATTCGTCGCGCGAAACTCTCGTTAGCCGCGCGCAACGCTCGCTTAAACTCGAAGGGGATTTGAAACAAAAGCCAAAGCGGCGGCGAGCCGTCCGCACTCCATAAATGAAAAGTGATTCTACCAATTCGCTCGTTTCACAAGGCTGGATCGGCGTCACCGTATGGATGACGCTCGGCTTATTGCTTGAAGGCTTGCTCGCTTATCGCGCGCCGTCTTATCTCGAAGACGCACAACGCCGCGAACTCTTTCGCCTCGCGCACGCGCACGGTACGGTGTTAAGCGGCTTGCTCGTATTGGCAGGCTTGACGCTGCAACAACTCACAGCCTTTCCCAAACTCGCGGCGTTGGCGTTGCGCGCAGGTTCGTTGTTGATGCCGATAGGATTTTTATTGGCAGGCTTATCGCATCCCGAAGGCGATCCCGGCCTGGGCATTTGGCTCGTACCGCCCGGCGCGTTGCTGATGATCTTCGGCGTGGTGGCTCTGGTCATCAGTTGGCACAATCAAGGAGCGGGCACGAAATAATTCTGCCCGCCAAAGACAGAAAAATGGCTGACAGAAAAATAGCGGAGGGTTTAACACCCCCAATGCTTAATGCTTATTTTTCTGTCAGCCATTTTTCTGTCTTTGACGGGCTGGTATTACCTTTGAATCCGCGCCGAACCGCCTTGCGCGAAAGCCCGAACTTGCTCGACCGTCGCCATCGTCGTATCGCCTGGAAACGTCGTGAGCAATGCGCCGTGCGCCCAGCCGAGTTTAAGAGCGTCTTCAGCCGATTCGCCCGACAGCAAGCCGTAAATAAAGCCCGACGCAAATCCGTCGCCGCCGCCTACGCGGTCATAAACGTCCAACTCACAAGTCATCGAAACGTGCGATTGGCCGTTGACCCAGGCGACTGCGCCCCAAGTGTGGCGGCTGGTCGTATGCACTTCGCGCAACGTAGTCGCTACGACTTTGATGTTCGGATGTTTGGCGACGACGTTGTCAATCATGCCGAAGAACGCTGACGGATCGAGTTTGGATTTCGCCGCAACTTCAGGCCCGGCGACACCCAAACCTTTTTGCAAATCTTCTTCGTTGCCGACTAATACGTCTACGTGTTCGACGATTCGTGCGATGGTTTCAACCGCCGTGTCAGCGCCGCCTGCAATCTTCCAGAGCTTTTCCCTGAAGTTCAGATCAAACGAAGTCACAGCGCCCGCAGCCTTCGCGGCTTTCATGCCTTCGATAATGACTTCGGCAGTGGTCGCCGAAAGCGCCGCGAAAATTCCGCCGCTGTGAAACCAGCGCACGCCGCCCGCGAAGATGGCAGCCCAATCGAAATCGCCGGGCTTGAGTTGCGCGGCGGCTTCGTTGGCGCGGTTATAAAACACGATGGGCGCGCGTACGCCATAGCCCTGATCGCTATAAACCGTCGCCATATTCGGGCCGTTGACGCCGTTGTGCGCGAAGCGTTTATAAAAGGGCTTGACGCCCATCGCCTTGACGCGCTCACCGATAAGTTCGCCAATCGGATAATCAACGATGGCCGACGCGACGCCGGTTTTCAGCCCGAAGCAGTCGGCGAGATTCGCCGCGACGTTGAATTCGCCGCCGCTCACGTGTATCTGGCAAGCCTGCGCCTTGCGAAACGGAATGACGCCGGGGTCTAGGCGATGCACGAGCGCACCGAGCGAAACGAGATCAAGCGCACCTTCGGCGCGAATGTTGAGACCGTGTTGCATGTTGTTTTGTTTGCTCCTTCAGCGGGAATTGAAATCAAGTGCGCGCATCATAGCGGCGTTATTTATGGATGCAAAGTTGTATGAAGCTGAGTGACGAATTAGCATACGGGCCGTCGCAAGTTCGCTTTCCCTTTTACCCAATCAAGCCCGCAGGAGTTCTGGTTATGCGTAATTCATCTCGTCTAGTGCTATTCGTTTTGACGTGTTTGCTCTGCGCGTCTTTTGTCGCCGCGCAATCGGGCCGCAAGCAAAAGAAATCTGAAGGCCAACCGCCGCCGCAAGGCGTCAATCAACCCGAAAAGCGCGTACAGAACAATGATTTCGGCGGCGCGGCAACGTCATCTTCAACCAACCCGGAAGCGGAAGAAAGCAAAGATAAAGTAAAGGTTCAAGCTCTCAAGAAACGCCTGATCGTGATGAGCACAATGCCCGACATGAACGTGTCGCTCTATTTTTCAGACATCGCGCGGCAAGGGCTTTCTTCTGAAGCGCGCCGCCTTGTGCCTACGTTGCAGATCAGCGATTCCGGCTCGAATCAAAACCGTGTGGACGCCATCAAAGCCGCGAAGGAATCCGATGACGCTTTTGTCGTGTTGCTCGAAATCGAATCAATGTCTGGCATGGGCATGATTAACGGATTGGATTTGCGTTTTTATTTGTATGAACCCAAAACCGGCAAGATGGTCGGATCGGGGAGTGGCTATCCGAATCCGCCCTCAGTCGGCGGCATAAACATTCCCATGGGCGGTTCTTCGCGCACTGACATTCGCATGGACTGGGCCGCGCGCGACGTGGCAGGACAAGTCATGAGCAAAATGAAATTGCGTCCGGGCTTTTAGCGTATGCGCCTGAAAAGTCAGCGAAAAGCCTCCATCCTTTTTTTCACCGTGCTGGGCATTTGCCTCGTCGCCCTCGCCGTCGCCCTCAACGTCGGCTGGATCATTCTCAACGCGCGACAAGTGGCCTTGCTGGTGTTGGGCGTAATTCTCTTTCCCATCATCATTGCCGGACTGGTATTGAACACGATCTTTTTGATTCGTGAAATTCGTTTGAATGAACAGCACGACAGTTTCATCAACGCCGTCACGCACGAACTCAAAACGCCGATTGCCTCCATGCGGCTCTATCTCGAAACGCTGCAAACCCGCGAGCTGGACGAAGCCAAACGACAAGAGTTTTATCGCATCCTGCAAGCTGACAATGATCGTTTGTTGCACACGGTCGAGCAGGTCTTGCGCGCCAGCCGTACGCAACATAGCCAGCGCACCGTCGAACGGGTCGCGCTTGACCTCGCCGCGTTGGCGCGCGAGTGCGTAGAGTTGGCTCGCACGCGCACCCACCTGAACGTCGGCGAATTGCGCTTCGTCAATCAACTTGTCGAAGGCGAACAAGTCTGGGTCAAAGGTGATTCCGATGAGTTGCGCGCCGTGCTTTCAAACCTGATAGACAACGCGATCAAATACTCCGGCAAGCGCGTTGACGTATCGGTCACCGTCGGTGCGCCTTCGGCGAAACAAGCCGTGCTGCGGGTCAGCGATCAAGGCATCGGCCTCGCGCCCAATCAATTGAAACGCATCTTCAAACGGTTTTATCGCGTACCTGCGCGCCTCGCCTTACGCGTGAAAGGCACAGGCTTAGGTTTATTCATCGTACGCTCAGTGATCGAAAAACACGGAGGCAAAGTGTTCGCCGAAAGCGTCGGCGAAGGCTTGGGCAGTATGTTCACGATTCAATTGCCGCGCGTCGCGGTCGCTGCGGAATCGAACCAAATCAACCAAGTGAAAGAGGCTGTGGGATGAGTGCCGTACTCTTAGTCGAAGACGAACAACATCTAGCTGAAGGCTTGCGCTTCAATCTGGAACTGGAAGGTTACGACGTTGAAATCGCCAGCGACGGCGAAGCGGCGTTGGCTTTGTTGCAGGCTGAACCGTTGCGTTTTGACGTGGTCGCATTAGATGTGATGTTGCCGGGCATCAATGGTTTTGAAGTGGCGACTGCGCTACGCGCGCGCGGTCAATTCGTCCCCATCCTGATGCTGACGGCGCGCAATCATCCCGATGATGTATTGCTCGGTTTTGAAGCAGGTGCGGATGATTACCTGCCCAAACCTTTTGAGTTGCGCATCCTGCTCGCGCGGCTCGGCGGATTGTTGCGCCGTCGCGCCTGGCTTCAACAAACTCCGCAAGAGGCGCAACAACAAACTCGACCTGTCAGCGAACCGAATGAAACCGAAACCCCGCCCGCGACTTTTAGCTTCGCCGACAAAACCGTAGATTTCACCGCGCTCGAATTACGCACCACGCAACGCACCATCAAACTCACAGTGATGGAAGCCGACCTGCTGCGCTTTCTGTTCAAATATGAAGGCAAGCCCGTCTCACGCAAGACCATGCTCGAAGAAGTCTGGGGTTTGCACGAAGACACAGATACCCGCGCCATAGATAACTTTATTGTGCGCTTGCGCAAATATCTTGAGGACGATCCCGCCAAGCCAAAACATTTATTGACGGTGCGCGGCGTGGGCTATCGGTTTGTGGCCGCACCGAATGAGTGAAAAGTTAAAAGTGAACAGTGAAAGGTGAAAGAAGAATCCGCCACCTATAACTGTTCACTTTTCACTTTTCACTTCTTAGTACTTCACTTCCATGCCTAATTCCTTAAAGCGTTTCAGTTTCATATTCAGCGTTTGCACGCGCAGCCCTAACAACGCTGAGGCTTTCGTTTGATTGCCGCCGGTTTGTTTCAACGCGGTTTCGAGCAGATTCTTTTCGTAATCATCCATTAACTGCGGCAGGTTGACGCCGTTGTCTGGAATTGATTTGAGCGTCGCGTAACGCAAGCGCGCGGGCAGCAAGTCTTCGGTCAATTGCGCCGGTTGCGTCGCCGCGACTGCGCCTTCCAGCACGCCTTCGAGTTCGTCGAGATTGCCGTCCCAATCGTATTCAGCCAGCACACGCAAAGCGGCAGGCGTGAGTTCGTGTGCGCCTTTGTGTAAGCGGCGCGCGATGCGTTCGGCCAGATGCTTGGCGATAAAAGGCACATCCTCGCTGCGTTCACGCAAGGGCTTGATGGTGAAGCTGTGCGACTTGAGCATTTCGATCAGGCCGTAGGCAATGCGGTTTTCCGCCCGCATGCCCACCGGATCGTGCGTCGTAGCGAAAACCAAACGCGGCGCATGAGAAAGGCTTTGTTGAAACGAACGCCAGCGTTGCTCTTCAATGTGTGCGGCGAACCGTTGCTGAATGAGCGGCGGCAGGTTGGTGAGTTCGTTGATGAAGATCGTTCCGTGGCCGCAAGTGTCCAGCATGCCTTTCTGTCCAGGCTTGCCGAAAAGCAGCGCGTGCAAGGCTTCGTCATTGAGGCCGTGCGCGTTGACCGACATGAACGGTTGCGCCCAATGCGCGCTGGCCTGATGCAACACGCGGGCGATTTGTTCCTGCCGCAAACCACGCTCGCCAATCAGCAGAATGGCATGCGAAGTCTCGCGGTTAGCCGATTGCACGGCGATGAATTCTTTGAGCGCCGCGACGTTGGGACTCACGCCAACGAAGGTCTCGAATTCGTCGAGCGCAACCGAGCGTTGCGGCGTGACGAGTGTCAGCGGCTTGCGCGGCTGCAAGCGTGGTGGAGCCGATGGTGGTAACGGAACGGGGAGTTCCGTCATGCGAACTGCTTCTTGCAACATTTGATGAACACCTCTTAAAAAAACTTCTCCTGCTTGACGCGCAAGCAGCTTATGGTTGGGCAAAGACGATGCTTTGCGTTTCTGCGTTATTAACAACTGACGTGCCAAAGCTCGCCAAAAGCCAGAACGTTGACAACACAGGTCTTTGCTTATGGGATACGAAAAAGATTGCGGATGCGTGTGCGTTTTTAGCGTTCGCGCTTCCCAAAAACGAACGAATTCATTTTTCGCCCGGCGACGTATTAACGCGACTTTGCTTGTTACGAAGTGATCGGTGAAAAGTTCCGCGCGGTTCGTGCTGAGGCGTAAAGAAAGGTTTCAGCGGTAAGCAAAATTTGGCTTGCGGTAAAAGATGTAAAAGTTAAGCGGCGACAGCTTCAGCCAATTCAGTTTCCCGCATGACCGGTGCAAAGGCGGGGTCTTTTTTCATCACCTCATCCATTTGATCGAGCAGATCACGAATTTGATCCATCGGCCCTTCCGCAAAAAGCGCGAAGAGCGCCGCATTTTTCGGCAACGTATCTTCACAAAGCGAAGTAAGTGACTCTTGCATCAGCCCAATGGAATAGACAGTTTGCTTAATGTAACCCTCAGTCTTGTTCATAACGTAATCCTCAACATTCCTTTGCGTAACCTCTTTGTGGACGCCTTCGGGCAATAAGCCGTGTTCGTTAAACTCAGGTATCGGCATGAGCGTCGTCCTCCGTTTTGCGCGACTGAAAGTATTCCAAAATCCGTTCGGCCTGTCGCTGCCCGACAAACGGACGCAACTCTTCTAACGTAGCCTCACTCACCCGCTTCAAGCTGCCGAAGTTGCGCAACAAGCGTTCTTTGAGTTTACCGCCGACGCCGGGGATCGTAGTGAGTTCTGAACTGAAATCACGCATCTCGCGTTTCTTGCGATGGAAGGAGACGGCAAACCGGTGTGTCTCATCGCGGATCATTTGCACCAGACGCAAGACGGCAGAAGGGCGTTCGAGAAAGACCGGCTCATCTTCGCGGCCTTTCACTAACAGGTGGCTGATTTCTTCGTGCTTGCGCGGAGGCTTGACGATGCCGACCATCGGCAAATCAGCGAGGCCGAGTTCGTGCATCGCCGCCGAAGCCGCTGACAATTGGCCTTTGCCGCCATCAATAAAAACCAGGTCGGGCAATGGCTTTTCTTCTTTCAGCAAGCGCGCATAACGCCGCCCAACGGCTTCGCGCATCGAAGCGAAATCGTCCATGCCTTCGACGGTCTTGATGATGAACTTGCGATAATCACCCTTTTTCATCTCGCCGTTTTCGCAGACGACCATGCCGGCGACGTTTTCTGCGCCTTGAATGTTCGAGATGTCGAACGACTCGATGCGTTGCGGGAATTGCGACAAGCCAAGCAGTTCCTGCAAGTCAGCCAATACCTTTGACCAATCCACTTTGATGACGCGAAAGCGTTGCTCGAAACCGATCTTGGCGTTCTTCTCAACCAGATCAATCATCTCGCGTTTCTGTCCGCGCTGCGGATCGAGAATGCGTACGCGCCTGCCGCGCTTTTCAGTTAAAACCTGTTCGAGCAATTCGCGCGATTCCCAATCCACCGGCACGTGAATCTCAAGCGGTACGTAATTGCCGATGGTGTAATACTGCTCCAACACCGTGCCGAGAAACTCGCCGGGGTTAAAGGCTTCGACCGATACGTCTTCCCAAAAAAATTCGCGGCGACCAACGATCTTGCCTTCGCGCATGGTGAAAAGCTGCAAGGCCAACTGATGGGCTTCGCGGTAATAGCCGAAGATGTCTATGTCCTGATCGGGCTGGCTCATCATCTTTTGCTGTTCGCTCAGCGCCAGCACAGTGCGCCGCAAGTCGCGGTATTTCGCCGCGTGTTCAAACCGCAATTCCTCAGAAGCCTTGAGCATGCGGCTTTCGAGCGTGACAGCGAGTTCCTTGTCTTTGCCTTCGAGCAACAGCCTTACGTCGTTGACCGTTTCGGCATAAGCCGTCGGCGCGCACAAATCTTTCTGACACGGCCCCATGCAACGTTTGATTTGGTATTCCATACACGGACGTTTGGCGCGTTTATAAATTTCGTAAACTTCGTCGGAACACGTGCGTAACTGGAATTCGCGGTTGATGAGCGTGAGCGTTTTATCGGCTAACGCGGCGGGCAGGTAAGGGCCGAAATACATCGCGCCGTCTTTTTCGACGCGGCGGGTTTTGCTGATGCGCGGGAAGTCTTCGTTGATCGTGAGCTTCAGTTGCGGGTAAGACTTGTCGTCCTTAAGCATCACGTTGTAACGCGGCTTGTGCGTCTTGATGAGATTCGATTCGAGTACGAGCGCTTCTTTCTCACTGTCGGTGACGATGTATTCAAAATCTACGATGCGCGCGACCAACTCGTGCGTTTTCGGGTCAAAGCTGCGCGAGCCTTGAAAGTATTGCCTGACGCGATTGCGCAAGCTCTTGGCCTTGCCGATGTAAATAATCTGGCCCTTGGCATTCTTGTGAATGTAACAACCGGGTTGCACGGGCAAGCTGTCGAGTTTTTCTTCGAGCGTCATAGCTGAATTATGCGGGATCAAAGCGAAATGATGAATAGAGCCACTTGCCCAAAACAGCGCACAAATTTTCCTTCATTGATTCTGCGGGCAAACGTTGTTTTTCGAAGCGACCTGTTGTAATTAGCGAATGCCATGTGTCCTTAGCAGTACAGTCAGTTCACACGGTAAAACAGCTTAATAAAAGGAACTGTAACTGAGATGAAGCATACCAACTGTCGAATTGCACGATGACCATCCAATCCGGCGGCAGGTAGGGCGCAATGTGCAGTAACATCGCGCGCACGATGTCATTTTTGCGTTGATAACGAATCCGTTCGTGCGGTGCGCGACTGCGATTGGGCGCGCGCAAGGTACGGCGGCGCAGGTACAAGCGCACTGCCAAAGTAACGACGATGGAACCGACGCACATCGTACCGGCAACATAACAAAACGCTTTTTGATAACGTGGGCGCAACGGCGTGCCATGCGCGTGATCGTGCTGCCAATCCGCGACTTCAAGTCGCCAGGTGGCATCGCTCTTGACGCCCAGCGAGTCGTCGAAGTTCAGGTAGATTTCTTTAACTTGGTTAGTTTTTTGCCCCTGCTCAATCGCCCAGGCGATTTGCGTTTTGAGTAACTCGGCGCGGACCGCGTTTGGTTGCCAGAGACTGATCCGCCCAGTTAGTTTGATGGGTCGGTCGTGTCTACGAACAAGCGCTGCATCGCGGCCAGCGTATGATCGGTTTCACAGACCAGCATGCCGCCGGATAGCTCCTTTTTGCGGTTTTGGATAAACTGCCGCCGAGCGGTTCCAGGAACGAGCATAACGGCGGCGACGGAGGTAAAATGCGCGTGAGCATCGGGCGTCCTCCTGTTAGAACAAAATAGGTAGTCGAAAGACAGCCTACTCAGGAAGGCCCGGTGCGCAATCTTCGCGGCAGCATTATTCGCCGCCACGGATTTCGATACCTAGTCAACTTTGGCGAAAAAGGCGTCTAAACACGTGGATTCGAGGTGACTATTCGCCAAGGTCCAGTTAATTATAAGCAGAAAGAAAAGCCTTTCTCTGCTTATCAGTTGGCAAGGTGGAATGGGCAATGAGTAAAATCAATGCGTCATCATCAGATCGCACGCACCGGCTCATCACAATAACAAACCACGTTGTACGAGTTCATCACGCAAGGCTTCTGGCGAAGTGAAATGAATAGCTTGCCAGCCTAAGTCGCGCGCGGCTTTTACGTTGCCGGGCGCATCGTCAATGAATAAGCACTGTGCCGCAGCAATACCGGATTTTTCAGTGACGTAATCAAAAATCTGGCGATCAGGTTTCATGAAACCGAGTCGGCCAGAGAGGGCTACGAACTCAAACCAGTGCAAAAAGTCGAAACGCTTTTCGGCGTGCGGATAAGTTTCGGCTGACCAATTGCTCAGGGCGCATACGCGATGACGCGCGGCGATGACTTCGCGCAGGATGTTGACCGTACCTTCGACTGCGCCGCTGACCATGTCAGGCCAGCGCGTGAAATAGGCTTCGATCAAGGCGCTTTGGGCGGGATGTTGCGCGACGAGTTCGGCAATGCCTGCGGCAAAAGTACGCGTGCCGTCTTGTTGCGCGTTCCAATCGGGCGTACAAACCTCAGTGAGAAACCGTTCCATCGCGGCTTCGTCGAGAATGAGCTGGCGATAGAGATAACGCGGATTCCAATCAATCAGGACGCCGCCTAAATCGAAAACTATAAGTTGCGATTTTTCCATACGAATAAAGGATTTTGAAATATGACAGACGAAACGAACGAATTACCAAATGAACTAACTGACGCCGAGCGCGAATTCTTTGAAGCGATTGATCGCAATACGACGGCGGAACAATCTATCTTCGAGGCGCTGCTCGACCTGAGCGACGACCAGTATTACACCTTGTTCGAGATTGCGGCTGAACACGTTTGCGGGCAGGCGCGCGTTCAGGTTTATCCCGAACGTTCAGGCACTTTGTATCGCTGTCTGAATTGCGGCGTGGCAGGCATCATCGGCGGCTAACGAGTGTGGAATGCGGAGTGCGGAGTTGCCGCTGGATTCCGCA
>JAYSVR010000465.1:0-12972 GCA_043718445.1 Acidobacteriota bacterium
TTTTTTGCTGGCGGCGATCTGGATCAGGTTGTATTTGGTTTACGTTCAGCCCGTTGTCGAAACCCCGCAACCCCTCCGGCTCGACGACGCAAAACTGGCTGTAGCTTTCACTTATCCGGGTTACGCCACTTATCGAGACGAACTCGAATTGACCTTGCACGTTACCAATTACGGCAGCCGCGAATTCACCGGCGCGCTCTCGCTGGTCTTCATCGGCGGCGTACCCGCTTATCCGTTGCCGGGCGATCAGGCGACCGTGAAACTCGACAAACTGGCGGCGGGGGCGGCCTTGTCTCATCGGCTGAGATTTGCGTTGCGCTATCCTACGCCGTGGTGGGCAAGCGGTTATCACGTCGCTACGGAATTGCGCGCGACGAATGACACCACCGCCTTCGCCGCACAAAACGGCCCCGCCATCGCCGTCGCTCCCCACGGCTGGCCGCTGCGCACCATCAACATCTGGTTCAGCAATTCGGGCTTGCTCCTCGCAGTCGCCGCCCTCTTGTGGGAAGTCGTCCGCAAACGCTTCTTCGGCTGGGAGGCGAAAGGATGAGCAACGAGGGGATTTTGCAGTTACACCTCATTCTGCCGATTCTTTGCCATTGGAGTTACTAATGCCGACGGACTACAAAAAATGGATACGCACATTCTTGCTAGTAGTGTTTGAAAGTGGGGTGATCTACGTTTGTGGTTTAGCAGCTTTCTTTGTTCGTTTTGGCTCTGAAACAAGGGAAGTACTCGACAGTGATTCCGGCTGGTTTCGGCTGATGGTTGTGATGGTAACTACTCAGAGCGCTTTTCTTTGGTTCGGCTTATACGATTTCAGCATGATCCGCAGCCTAAACGTTCTTGTGTGGCGAATCCTTCAAGCCTTTCTGGTGGCAATCATTACGATTGCTGCAATGTTTTATTTTATGCCGTCGATACTTCTAGGACGTGGAGTAGTTTCAGTACATTTTTTTTTATTGCTCTTGATTCTGAGTGGCTGGCGTTTAATCGCTCATTGGATGTTTGCAGTTGAGGGGCGACGTCTTGTTGAACTGCGACAAGCGGAGTCTTTGCCAAACCCTTTTGTTGCAGGCCGCGCGCTCAACCCAACTGACGGACAACTTTTTGTTGGACGGCACAAAGAGTTCCTTCAGATGGAAAAGACGCTGCAATCAGGCGTAGGCTTGGTGATTTACGGTCAGCGGCGGATCGGGAAGACTTCGATGCTGTTGCACTTGCCGAAGCGGTTGCCGCACGACCTGTTGCCGGTCTATCTGAATTTGCAACGGTTGATGGCAAATACAACAGGCGGTTTTTTGCATGCCGTCGCGCGCGAGATCGTCAAGCAGTTGCCCGCTACGTTGGCGCTTGACGTACCACCGGAAGCGGCCTTTCAACGCGAACCGTTTTTGAGTTTCAATCAGTTGCTCGACGACATCGAAGCTCGCTTGCCGCAGCCCCAGCGCGTCTTGCTGAGTTTCGACGAATTCGAAGAACTGGAAGCGCGGGTAAAGAAGGGCAAGATAGACGCGGACATCTTCACCAACTTGCGCGGCATCAGCATGACGGGACGCCGCTTCACTTTGCTGTTTGCCGGATTGCATACGCTGGAACAGATGACGCAGCAGTATTGGCATCCGTTCTTTCAAAGCGTACAGCCGATCAACATCGGTTATCTGAGCGAACTCGACGCGCGCCAACTTATCACCGATCCCATCGAACAGTTTCCGCTGGCTTATGACGAAGCCGCGATCAATCGCCTCACGACGCTGACCAACGCGCATCCTTACCTGACGCAAAGTTTCTGTCACAACCTGGTCAATCGGCTCAACGACCCGCTGCATCGCGCCAATCGGGCGACGGTGGCGGACGTGGAAGCCGTGCTGGATAAGACGCTCGAAACCAGCGGCTATTATTTCGATGATTACGTCTGGGGTTGGTCTACGGCGGACGAACGCCTGACGCTCACGCTGCTCGCCGAAGCCGGTGAAGAAGCCGCCTTCTCGGTCGTCGAACAACACCTGCCCCGCGAAACCGCTTTGGCAACCACCAAAAGTTTGCGCCAACGCGACATCCTCAGCGAACACACCGTCGCGGGCGAACTCCGCTTCCGCTTCCGCATCCCGCTCTCGCGCCTCTGGGTCTTGCGCACGCAATCTTCCGCGCGGTTGTTGTTGGAACGAACGGTTGCGAGTTCGTAGTCCCGCCTCTCAGGCGGAATGTCTCGGTTATCACGACATTCCGCCTGAAGGCGGGACTACATGCACTTTAGCCTCTGAACTTATTCGTCAAAGGCATGCGACGATCACGTCCGAACGCGCGCGGCGTGATGCGTACGCCGGGCGCGGCCTGGCGGCGTTTGTATTCGTTGAGGTCAACCTGTCGCGCTACCCATTTGACCGTCGTTTCATCGAAGCCCGCCGCGACAATGTTCGCAATGCTGTAATCCTGTTCGACGTAAAGTTCGAGAATCGCATCGAGCGTTTCATAAGGCGGCAGCGAGTCGCTGTCTTTCTGGTCGGCGCGCAACTCAGCCGAGGGCGGGCGCGTGATGATGTAATCGGGAATCACTTCGCCATCACGATTTAGCCAGCGGCATAAATCGAACACCAACATCTTCGGTACGTCTTTGATGACCGCGAAGCCGCCGCACATATCGCCGTAAAGCGTGCAATAGCCGACGCTCATTTCGCTTTTGTTGCCGGTCGAAAGCACCAGCGCGCCGAACTTGTTCGAGAGCGCCATCAGGATGTTGCCGCGAATGCGCGCCTGCATGTTTTCTTCGGCAATACCCATCGCGGAATCGGCGAACACGGGCGCGAGCATCGTCAGGTATTGATTGAACGTGTCTTCAATCGTGACTACGTGATAGTTGACGCCGAGGTTTTTAGCGAGTTGTTCGGCATCGCGCGCCGACTCGCTGGACGAATAGCGCGTAGGCATAAACACACACGTCACGTTCTCAGCGCCGAGCGCGTCTTTCGCTACGCAAGCGACAAGCGCGGAATCAATGCCGCCCGACAATCCGATGACGGCGGATTTGAAACCGTTCTTCTTGACGTAATCGCGCGTGCTGATAACTAACGCTTGATAGACTTCGGCATTCGGATCAAGCGGCGCGGCGATGGATGGCGCGAGCTTGTCGGCTTTGGCCGCAGGCTTCGCGTCGCGCAAGACGATGGGTTCTGACGGCGCGATGGCAAGGCGTTCCTGACGGCGGCGCGGATCGTGCAATCGTTCGCTGAATACGCGGTCGGCGTTGATGTCCACAAGCAGGAGTTCTTCTTCAAACGATTTGCCGCGCGCGAGCAGGTTGCCGCGTTCGTCGAATACGAGGCTTTGTCCGTCGAAGATCAATTCGTCTTGCCCGCCGGTGAGATTGACGTAAGCGAGCGCGACGGCATTGTCTTCGGCGCGCGTGGCGAGCATGCGTTCGCGCGCGTTGCCCTTGCCCGCGTGATAAGGCGACGCCGATAGATTGATGATGACCTGCGCTCCGGCCAGCGCCTGCTCTTGCGTAGGCCCGCCGGGATACCAGATGTCTTCGCAAATGTTCACGCCGAACAGCACATCGCCCAGCCGAAAGATCGGCGCCGCCAGCCCCGCGTCGAAATAACGAAACTCATCGAAGACTCCGTAATTCGGCAGGTACTGTTTGTGATAAACGCCCTTGAGCGCGCCGTCGCAAATCACGGCGGCGGCGTTGTGAATGTCGGCGGTACGATTGACGAATCCGACAATCGAGACAATGCCCTGCGAAGCCGCGATGATCTCGTCGAGCGCCTGCAAATTGGCGGCTACGAATTGCGGCTTGAGCAACAGGTCTTCGGGCGGATAACCGCATACGGCGAGTTCGGGAAACGCGACAAGGTCGGCTCCGGCGGCGCGCGCGCGTTCGAGGTCGGCGATGATCTTGGCGGTGTTACCCGCGAAATCTCCGACGGTGGTGTTGATTTGCGAAAGGGCGATACGAAGGTTGGACATAGAATTTCAACTCAATTTTATGAGCGAAAAATGAATCAATGTAGGAATAGCAACGACCAAAAGGAATGAAACGACATAAAAGCGAGCAGGAGCGTCCTCGGGAAAACGACTGTCAACTTGTTTGCTGGCGCGGATGGCGTTTCTCCAATAAACCCACGCTACGAGCAAAGGGCTAAAGCCCAGTGCGCCTAGTCCATAAACCATGAGGCCAAAAAGGCTAATGGGCAACAGCACTAACCCGATGAGGATACACGCCAAAGTTCCTGCAAAAAAAATCCCTGAAAAGAAAGCCAGACTCGCCCTTGATAGCGACTCTGCTTTGTTAGGACGAGATTGCAAGATCAGCCAATAGCAAAGTGCCGCAATCTCCAACATAGAAAACGAATAGGCAAAATTTCGAAAAGACGCGAAGAATGGAGTTTTACCACCGTTTAACAAGATACCCGTGCTATGAAACACGATGGGGTCGAGAATGAAGCAGAAGAGGGGAAGCAGCGCGCCTATGATAAAGTCGTAAAGGAGTTGGGATTTGGTCGGAGTGGGAGTGAAGCGCCGTTGCCAAAAGCCAAGCGAAGGTTCAGTGGAGGTGATGCTTACCATAACGCGCGTTAGTCCTTTAGCAGAGGAATGGCTGTCCCTTTCCACTCGGCGACAGTCTTCGTTAGCAACTCGCGGGCGCGAGCGGAAAAAGGAAGTGCGCAACATATCTCGTCGAGTTCCTTTCTCAGCTTTTCCAGTTCTCTGATTGCCTCTTGCAACTCTTGCAGTTGTATCTGCGCAAAAGTGGGAAGGTTGGGATGTTCCAGCCATTGCGTCGCTAGTGAATAGGCGTGAGTGAATTCGCTGGCCTTGTACCATAAGGCTACGGCGCTAACGGCAATGATTCCCAACGTGCAAGATTCGGAGAGGGCAATTGCTGACAAGGCCAGTTCTTCTTGTTCGGCGGCTTGGCGAAAAAATTGTTGGGCTTGCCCAATGTTCCCCTCGAAACGAGCGACATCCGCGCTGTTAGCGTACTTTTCGCTGATTGAATGGTATTGCGTCCAACTCATACTGCTTATCCTGTGCCTCCCTCATCAATAAACGCCTCCAATTCGGCACGCACTTGCGACCAGACTGACGGTAGCGGAACGGCCAGCGTTGAGACGAGTTTCCAATCAATCAACATTGAATAGGAGTGACGATGGAAGTGACGAAACGCAACGTAATCTTTCAGCATTGCGCCAGTCTCTGGCGATAACACCGCCGGGCGTTCAGACGTAGCAACCATCATTTGTTCGAGCAGGGCTTGATGCCAGCGGTCTGCGGCAAGCGGTTGAGCGTCAACGCGCTTGTTGATGATCTGGAAGATTTTTTCGAGGCCGTTGTAAAAGGAATGTAGGACGGATGCGCAGGCAGTGGATTCGACTAACGAGGGAGTGGTGGTAGCGACGAGTTCAAACAAAGGCTGGTAAGCGGCAAAGAGGCGCTCAATCATTTCGATCTCAAGGCGGATTTGCTTCTTTACCTGCTCATCCAACACGAAGCATTACTCCTTCTCGCGCAAGGTATTCTGAAAATAGATCGGCAGCATCAAGGTCTACTAAATCAACGGAACGTGGCAAAGCAAAAAGCAACTCACCTAACAAACGAAAGAAACGTCCCGGGGGGCAGCCGCGTATCGCCAAATCAAGGTCTGATTTTTCATGCGCGCGCCCTTCTGCCCACGAACCGAACAGAAAGATTTCTTTGCATCCGCCTTGTTTGAGAATCTCGACGGCTTGCGCAAGGTCTTGCTGAATTATCGGGTCAGGAATGAGCGCGTTCGTCATACGATTTAATCCGTCACTTCGACCGTATCAATAATGCCGACAATCGCGGCGTCTACGGGACGGTCTTTCATGCCTTCAGCCAAACGCGCGCTGCTGCCGGAAACGACCAGGACTTTTTCGCGGAAGCCTGCGCCGACGGTGTCGAGGGCTACGACGTAACCCGATTCGTCTTCGCCCGTGAGCGTGAGCGGACGCACGAGCAGCAGCTTCGTGCCTTCCAGCCGTGGGTCTTTGCGCGTAGCGACGACGTTGCCGATGATGCGTCCAATAATCATAAAGGGTTGTCGGTTGTCGGTTGTCGGTTGTCGGTTGCTGTCTTAACTGACAACCGGCAACTGGCAACCGACAACTATTTCTTGCGTGATGCGATGGCGACCGGCAGCGCTTCGTCTACCGAAGAATGCGGGCGCGGGATGACGTGAACGCTCACGAGTTCGCCTACGCGACGGGCGGCGGCAGCGCCTGCGTCGGTGGCGGCTTTCACGGCGGCTACGTCGCCGCGCACGATGGCGGTGACGAATCCGCCGCCGATTTTTTCATAGCCGACCAACGTCACGTTGGCGGCTTTCACCATTGCGTCAGAGGCTTCGATCATAGCGATGAGGCCTTTGGTTTCGATCATTCCGAGTGCTTCCATTCGTTGCTCCTTGTTTAGTTGTATCAGGCGGCTCGCTTAAGCGATTGCTCGACTGCTTGCGACAGTTGGAGGCGCGCAAACCACGTCGCCGGATAAAGATAATCTTCGCCGCTTTCGTCTACGACGCGCATATCGCCGTCTGACTCAGCCTCTTGATCGGGGATGACACGATAGATTTTGTGTAGTTCCAACGAAGCCGGATAGTCCGTGTTGTTCAAGCAGACCGCAAATTGCTCTTCGTTTTTTTCGGGCGCATAACTTCCAACATCAGGCACGAAACAGTTGAACTGATTGCGCCAGCAACTCAGTCAATTCATCGCGCGTCAACGTAACCGTCGCCCCGTCACCCTGTCGCCCTGTCGCCCCGTCGCTGCCACCAATCCCGCAAGCCTGTCCCGCGCGCGCTTCGAACGGCATCACGCCGTTGCGTTCGCGGATTTCAAACAGCTTAGGAATCGCGCGGTCAGGGATCGTATTTTCGTTGCCCAGGTTGCGCGCGAGGAAACTGATCTTGCAGGTGTGTTCGAGCGTTTCGAGTTTGTTGAACGCCTGCTCAATCGTAGTTCCATAAGCGACTGCGCCGTGATTCGCCATCAACAGTGCGTCGTGGTATTGCAAAAACGGTTCAATCGCATCGGTCAATTCGCGCGTCGAAGGCGTGCCGTAAGCCGCGAGCGGTACGCAACCCAACGTCAGCACAACTTCAGAAAGAATGGCTTTGCTCAACGACAGTCCGGCGACCGAAAAGGCCGTAGCGTGCGGCGGATGCGCGTGGCAGACGGCGTGAATGTCAGGGCGGTTTTCATAGATGACGCGGTGCATCGGCCATTCAGAAGAAACCTTGTAATCGGATGGTTCAAGCGCATTGCCCGCGAGGTCTACGACGCACATCATATCGGGCGTCATCCAACCTTTGCTGACCGCCGACGGCGTAGCGATCAAACGATTCTCGCCGACCCTTACGCTCAAATTGCCGTCGCCCGCGACCAGCAAGCCGCGTTCATAACAGCGCGTCGCAAAGCGTACGATGTCTTCTTTAATTCGTTGTTCGTTGATCATTTTCGCGTATGAACCCGACCGCAACGCACCTTAGCGTAGCCCCGTCGCGCGTGTCAATTACGCGATTGACAGGTTTTCAAAGGGCTGCGTACACTGCCGAAGCTCAGAAAAACACAAAGGTTCAAAGCGACAAAGGGACAAAGTTTGCAACGGCAACCATCATTTTCTTTGTTCCTTTGAATCTTTGTCCCTTTGTGTTGGAAAAGCACTGGAGACAATCGTTTGATCGCACACCTTTCCGGCAAACTCATTCAAAAACAGCCCAACGCCGTTATCGTGGACGTAGGCGGCGTCGGCTATGAACTGACCGTGCCGCTTTCGACCTTTTACGACTTGGGCGAAGTCGGCGCTGACGTGGCCTTGCGCGTACACACTCACGTACGCGAAGACGCCTTGCAGCTTTACGGCTTTCGCACCGACCGCGAAAAGCATTTGTTTCTCGCCGTCACCAGCGTCACCGGCATCGGCCCGAAACTCGGCATTACGTTGCTGTCGGGCCTGAGTGCCGACGAACTCATTCGCGCCATCCGCGACAACAACCTCGCTAAACTCGTCGCCGTCCCCGGCGTAGGCAAAAAGACCGCCGAACGTTTGGTCGTTGAGTTGCGCGACAAGATGACCAAGCTCGCCGCGAGTACGCAAACTGAAACCGTTACGTCTGACTATGTGCCGGTGGCGAATGCGATTAGCGAAGACGCCATCTCTGCGCTCGTCAATTTGGGCTATCAAAAAGCCGTGGCGGAAAAGGCTGTCAGCAATGTACTCAAAGAACAGCCCGAAGCGAGCTTTGAAGTATTGCTCAAATTGTCATTGGGGCGATTGGCGCGATGAAATATCTGGTGACGCCCGCACATAATTTGGCAGGTTCGAAAATGCGTCAGAACCGACATTATCCATTATCAATTCTCCATTCTTAGGCAGGAGGTTCGCCAGTCAGTTTTATCCCTGTCTAAGAATGGAGAATTGATAATGGATAATGTCGTTCACGAATGTCTGCGGTCTTCTGAATTACATACGCTCTCGGATAACTGGCGCAGTCCGATGATGCGATTGAACTAAAAGCTGAAACTATGCCGAACGAAAACACTGACAGATTAGTCAGCCAGGAAGCGATGAATGACGAACAGCAAATCGAACTCTCGCTGCGTCCGCAACTCTTGCGCGAATACATCGGTCAAAAGAAGGTCAAAGAGAATCTCGACATCTTCATCAAGGCGGCACGAGCGCGCGGCGAAGCCTTAGATCACGTATTGCTCAACGGCCCGCCGGGTTTGGGGAAGACTACGTTGGCGGTGATTTGTGCGCGGGAGATGGGCGCGTCATTGAAAGTCACAGCGGGGCCGGTCATTGAAAAAGCCGGAGATTTAGCGGCGCTGCTAACCAACTTGAGCGAAGGCGATGTGCTGTTCATTGACGAGATTCATCGGCTGCATCCTGCCATCGAAGAAATCCTTTATCCCGCGATGGAAGATTTCGAGTTGGACATCATCATCGGTCAGGGGCCGTCGGCGCGTTCGGTCAAACTGGATTTGCCGCGCTTTACGTTGGTGGGCGCTACGACGCGACCGGGGATGATTACCGCACCGTTGCGCGGACGCTTCGGCATCAACTTTCATCTCGACTTTTATCCGGTTGAAGACCTGCAAATCATCATCGAGCGTTCCGCCGCGATTCTCGGCGCAGCCATCGAAGAAGCCGGAGCCAAAGCATTGGCGCAACGCGCACGCGGTACGCCGCGCATCGCCAATCGCCTGTTGCGCCGCGTACGCGATTTTGCCGAAGTCGAAGGCGACGGACGTATCACGGCGAAAGTGGCGACGGACGCGATGAATCGGATGGAGGTTGATCGCTTCGGGCTGGATGAAGTAGACCGCAAGCTGATGCTCACGATCATCGAAAAATTCAACGGCGGCCCGGTCGGCGTGAGTACGCTGTCGGCTTCGATCAACGAAGATAAAGAAGCCATCGAAGAAATTTACGAGCCGTATTTGATTCAAATCGGTTTTCTGAACCGTACGCCACGCGGTCGCATGGCGATGCCTGCGGCCTATCAACATTTTGGCATTGGCTGGCAGCCGAAGAGCGAACGCGATCAAAGCGGTTTGTTTCAATAAGTGCGGAGTGTAGCTGAATGCTGGTGTCTGATTTCAATTTTGAATTGCCTGATGACCTCATTGCGCAAGCTCCGCTCGAACCGCGTGATGCTTCGCGGATGCTGATCGTCAATCGCACGGCGAACAGCTTTCGTGACGGAGCGTTCATTGAACTGCCCGCGTTGCTGAACGCAGGCGATGTGCTGGTCATCAACAATACGCGGGTATTTCCGGCGCGGCTGTTAGGGCATCGCGTATTGCCAGATGGCACGGCAGGCGCGCAGGTCGAAGCCTTGCTGTCTAAGCTCATTGACCACGAAACAAACGAATGGGAAGTCATCGCGCGTCCGGGGCGTGCGCTCAAAGTCGGTGCGCAAGTTGTTTTCGGCAACGGATTGCTCACGGGCGAAATCACGGCGGCGCTCGACGATGGCAAGCGACGCATTCGTTTCAGTTGCGCGGGTGAATTCAACGCGATCATTGACCGCATCGGCAATACGCCGTTGCCGCCTTACATTCAGCGCGAAGCCGATGAGCAAAGGCGTTTGGACGAGCCGCGCTATCAGACGGTCTATGCCAAAGAGCGTGGTGCGATTGCTGCGCCGACGGCGGGGATGCACTTTACGCCGCGCATCTTTGACGAACTCACAGCGCGCGGCATTCAAATCGTAGAGATTACGCATCACGTAGGCTACGCGACCTTTCAGCCGATTCGCGTTGATGAAGTCGAAGCGCATCGCATCGAATCGGAAAGTTATGAAATCAGCGAGACGGCGGCAGCTGCGATCAATGCGGCGAAACAGGGTGCCAAGCGCGTGATCGCCGTGGGAACGACTTCGACGCGGGCTTTGGAAAGTGCAGCAAAAGATGACGGCACGATTCGCGCCGAACGACGCGCGACGGAATTATTCATTTATCCGGGCTATCGCTATAAACTCGTGGATGGATTGCTGACGAATTTTCACCTGCCGCAATCTTCGCTGTTGATGTTGGTGTCGGCGTTAGGCGGACGCGAACTGATTCTGTCGGCTTATCGTCACGCCGTGACGGAGCGCTATCGGTTTTATAGTTACGGCGACTGTATGTTGATCCTTTGAGTTATGCATTCGACTCCTTTCGTTCATTCCGTACCTTCCATGTGGCAGCGTCAGTTCAAAGGGGCGTTGAAGCCGCTGACGGTGGCTGACCTGAATGAACTGTGGCATTTAGACCTGAACGTATTTTTTGATGGCGAGGCTTATGAGCGCGAGACCTTTCGTTTCCTGTTGACCAATCCGCAGGTGATCGCGCGCCAGATCAAAACCGAAGACGGTCACATGGTTGCCTTCGCCCTCGCCATGATCGAACCCGATGGCGTAGGCCATATCACTACGATTGGGGTTGTCACCGAATTTCGCCGACGCGGACTCGCCCGCATGGTCTTGCACGAAGTCGAACGCAGCTTTCTCGCGCGCGGCGTCACGACTGTTCGATTAGAAGTCAAAACCGACAACCTCTCGGCCCAGCGGCTTTACGAACAGATCGGCTACGTTATCGTGCGGCGCATGCCTGCCTATTATTCCAACGGAGACGACGCTTACCTGATGGTCAGGGCGATTGATTTGCCAGCGTCCTGAAAAAGTACAGCAAGGAAGTTAAAAGCCATACTCGTACGATATGTGCAGTTTAAGGGCTAACTCAAAGGCTCAAGCGATACCTTAGCATTCAGTGTCTAACACAAAGTTAAATCACAGCTAATAGGGCGATATGGCTACTTTGTACGTGGGCTGGCGCAAGTTTTTTCAGGCTACGAGAATTGACGGGTGAAGGCTAATCGGTTATAAATGCTCAACTTAGCGGCACAACGGTAAGCAAAACCCACAAAACGAAAGAGCGATTCAGCAGTAAAATCTTTAGACAGTAGGTGGAAATTGCACTATGGCGAAACCTTCCAGTAAGCCCGCAAAAAAAGGGCAACCCAAGGTAAAAGCAGTCACGGCTGCTAAAGCGAAGCCCGTGGCGCCCGTAGCAAAAGCTGCGACTAAAACTGCCAAGCCAGTGAGCAAGGCTAAGGCTGCGCCCGCGAAAAAGGCTCCGGCTAAAGTCGTCAAGCCGATTAAGCCCGCGAAACCGTTGGTCACGGCTAAACCGCTGAAAGCAAAAGGCAAGTTAGTGATTAAGGCTTCCAAGCCCGTGGCTAAAGTGGTGGCTAAACCCGCGATCAAAAAAGCAGCGAAGCCGGTGAAAAAACCGCCTGCCAAGCTGGTGGTTACCAAGTCAAAAGTGGTTGCCATACCGGCTCTTAAGGCAGCAGTTAAGCCCGTGAAAGTCGCCAAGCCCGTGAAAGTCGCCAAGCCCGTGAACGTTGCCAAGCCCGTAAAGGTTACGCCTGAGAAAAAAACAGCAGTCAAAGTGTTGGCGAAACCAGTCGTCGTAGCGCCGCCGCCCGCGAAAGCCAAAAAAGAAACGACCAAAAAAGAAATAAAAAGCAGCAAAGCGAATGTCCCTGCCCAAACAGTAGTTAAACCTGTAGTCGCCAAACCGTTAGCTAAGGCTGGGGTAAAAGCGGTAGTCGTAGCCGAAACGCCGGTGAATCATAAAGTAGCCGTACACGCGAGCAGCAAGGCGTTGGCGCGTACGTTGGCGAAATTGCCGCCGCCGCCGCCGCCGCCGCCGATGTTGCCCGAACCGCCGCGCCACATGGTTTCGCCCGCCGCGTTGAAAGCCTTTGAGCAAGCGGTGAAAGTTTTTAACCGTCAGCATTACGAAGACGCGAAGAAGCTGTTTGAAAGCCTCGAAGACAAATTTCCGCTCGACGGCGAAGTCATCGGACGCGCACAGATTTATTTGCAAGCCTGTGCGAAGAAGCTAGCGGCGGCGGTTCCGGTGCGTCCGGTCAGTGCCGACGATCTTTACGATCAGGGCGTACACGCGCTGAACAACGGCGATTACGGTCAAGCCAAACAGTATTTCGAGAAAGCCTTAAAACTGAATCCGAACGAGCCGGACTTTCTTTATTCGCTGGCGGCGGTACACGCGCAAACCGGCGCGTCAGATGAGGCGCTCAATTTGTTAGCGCGTTCGATTCAGTTCAAGCCGCGGTTCCGCTCACAGGCTTTTGAAGACAGTGACTTTTCAGAACTGCGCGGCAACCGCCAGTTTATGGAGTTGCTAGGTTTGACCTCGCCCTTCGAGCGGCTCGAACAAAGACGCTAACCATTTTCATTCAATCCAAAATAACGAAGGCCACGCACAGAATTTATCGTGCGTGGCCTTTGTGTTTTTGAGTCATAAATTATTTGATGAGCTTATCGCCCAAGCCAGAATGGTCAGGGAAGTGGCGCGGATTTTGGCGTCTTCTTCCAACTTATGACGGCGTGATTATTTTCAAGCCATTCCCGAGCATGAAAAAAGCGCCGCC
>JAYSVR010000466.1:0-12916 GCA_043718445.1 Acidobacteriota bacterium
CGCATGGCGCTCGCACCTGGCCGCACCTGCACGGCTGTGAAGGCTTCTACTTCTGCGTCCTCCAACCGACAACCGACCACTGACAACCGACAACCGACAACCGAGATGCTCAATTACGTTTTACGCAAAGGCCTCAACGTACCCACCGTCACCATTCTCGACGATGCCGCGCGCGTCATCGAAGACCAGCAACGCCGCGTATTCCGCCACGTTATTCAAAACGGATTCGGCGCGGATGTGATTTTCGCCAACGGTACGACGGGCGAATGGAATCGCATCAGCAACGCCGAGCGCCAGCGACTGATGCAATTCGCCGTAGACGAAACTCAACAAATCAACACCGAACTTTTCACCGCCGGTCGCCTGCCCGCCGAAGTGTGGTGCGGTTTGAACGGCGACACCAAACAAGAAGTGTTGGCGAACCTCGACCTCGCCTTGCAACTCAACGCCGATGCCGCCGTGATTGCTCCGCTGGCGATTCAGGATTTGAACGAAAGCGATTTGGTACGCTTCTTTCAACGCGACCTGAACGACTTGCTCGAACGCGCGCCGCAACCGATTCCCGTGTTTCTTTACGACAACGCAGACATCAATGCGCCGGGCAGAACCGATCACATTCGCACGCATCTGGTGAAAGAGTTGAGCCGCTTGCCGTGGGTTTATGGCATCAAGGTTTCGGCTTCGCGGCAGGTGCTGGGCAATTACACCAAGGCGGCGATGCACTTTAAGCAGCCGGGCGAGTGGGGCATTTACATCGGCAATGCGGGATTGATTTTCGAATGGTATCGGCCTACGGGACGCTTGCGCGCGAGTTGGAATGAATTCCTGCTGAACGACACCTTGCCCATCGGCGTGATTTCAGGCCCCGCCAATGTGCTGCCGCGCGAATGGCAAAAAGCCTGGCGCGTCTGTTGGGCCGACGACGAACAGCTTGCCGACCTTTATCAATCGGTCTGTGAACAATTCGAGCAAGCATGTTTCTTTGAAGAAGGCGGCCAACGAATCGGCAAGCTGCTGGCGTGTTTCAAATACGCGCTGATGTTGGATGGAGTGATCGAAAGCAGTTGCGTTGCGCCGGGTACGGCAGCGTTGACGAGCGAACAGCAAAGCCAGTTCAAAGAATGGCATTTGGCGCTGCGCGAGGATCGAGCGCGGAAGCTGCCTGCGCTTTGGCAAACAAACCTAATGTAACAGGGTAGTCCCATTCCATCGGGAGAACCTGAGTATGTATCTTGAAATTGAAAAACTGATGCGGCGCGCCGCACGAGCCAAACAAATTTTCTATTCGCCGCATGCACGCGATGAAATGCGGAATGAGAATTTTGATGAACGGGACGTTCTGAATTGCCTCTTGACCGGTTCGATTGTCGAAGATCAATATGACGGCGATAGGAAATATATCTGGCAAGGCGAGGCGCTGGACGGACGTGAGCTATCGTTAGTGACCAGATTCACTTTCCACAATAAAGTTTTTGTCATCACCGTGTTTTGGGCGCAACTTTTCGATTATGAATAAACGCAAAACGAAAAAGGCTATTACAGCGCAACGTTGCGATCTCTGTGGCGCTGAAGGATTACACACCGAATATCTCACCGAGCTTCACGGCGAAGTGTTGATTCAGGGTATTCCGAAACATCACTGCGACGTTTGCCACGAAAGTTATTTCACTCACCAAACGCTCGAAGGCATTAGCGCCATTCGCGCCGAGCCGCAACGTTACACCCAGCCTTTGCGCGTACTCGCTGCCAGCATGGGTTGACGCTAAGCGAAAGACATTTTTCAAAAAAGGAAAGCTGGTCAGTTTGGCTACTGACCAGCCTTCGTTTTATCTAATCGCGCCTTTGTTCGTTGCGGGAACCTTTGGCTTGGGCGACGCAAGGCAGAACTGCAAAAGAGAAAACACCGCATCGGCGCGCAAAGCCTGATGCTCCAACTCGCGGGCCGTAGCCAACGCCGTTTCAAAATCAGCTTTGCCAAAGGCGCGAAAGACATCGCTCAAGCTGCGCCCGGGCGTGCGATAAGCTACGTTGAATTGAAAGCCGTCGCCTTTCACGATTTTGAAAACCGTCGAAGACTGAACGTCCGGCGCTGCGAGCTGATTGATCGTTTTGAGCGCGGCGCGCAAGGCCGTCAGCGCACTTTGCTGATCGAAGGATTGATACAAACTCGCAATGCCCAGCAAGGCTTTGGCGCGTTCGTTGGTGTCTTCAGCTTTTTCGGCTATGCGCTGGGCGGCGTCGAGGCTTTCGCGGGCGCGCTGTCGGTCGTTCGTTTTTTGCAACACGGCTTCGGCAATCGTCACCGCGAGCAACGCGCGCAAATCGAGCGGACGAATCTTTTCCGCCATCTTCATTGCCTCATCCCAACGCGCTTCGTTGAGATAACGCCGACCGAGCGTGAAATACATCCAGTCGGCTGCGTCATCGCGCGTTTCACTGTTCCTGAATTTGAGCAACACACTTTCGAGCGTGTCGAGCGTTTCGGTGTCAATGCCTGACTGCAAAGCGTTCAAGTAATGGTTGTCTTTGCGGCTGAGTTGTTTTTCGGCTTCGGCTTTTTTCAGGTGTTCGGCGAAGCGACTAGCAGCTGGTTCGAGAGGTTTGTTTTTCTCGCCAATGATTTGATGCGCGGTTTGTATTTCATCCGCCATCACTGCCGCCAGCGCAGTCTTCGCTTCAAGCCAACGCCCGTGCAAAGACGGGAACTGTTGCGCGACGACCGATTCGAGATCGCTGAAGGCCAGAAAGAGTTGGCTGGCAGGAGAGAGACGATAGGCTCCGTCGTTTTGTTGCGCATCCGCTTGCGCAGGGCGCACGTGACGTTCGGCCATCTGCAACAACGTGTTGAGATAGAGCAATTGCAACGTAGCATTCGGTTGCAAACGTCGCGTCGCCCATTGCCCGGCGCTGCGCCATTCGGCCCCGATCACTTGGGCGGCGGCAAACGGATAAGGATACAAATATAAAGTTTCGCGCACGCTGCGTTGCGAGACATAAGCTAGCGCATCACGGAAGAACGCATCGGCTGCATTGCGATCTTGTTGCGCCAACGCGAAAAGAAAGCTGCCCAGAAAGATGCCGTTGTCTTCGCCGATGCTGGCGCGCGCCAGTTGAATCGCTCCGACTTGATCGTAAGGCAACAAGTCTGTGGCTTGTCGCGGAAGCTCCTGATAAAAATCAGGGTTCGCCACTTTCGACTTGGCGTCAGCCGCTTGTGTTTTGTGTTCTTCGACGAGCTTGGCGCTCAACGTTCTTGCCCACGCAGCGTCGTAACGCGCAATCGCGCTGATGACCTGCAAACGCAAATCGCCGCGCATCTTCATCCATCGGCCTTTGACCTCTTTGTCGGTGTTTTCGCCTTCGCGCAAAGACTCTTGCGCGGCGTCATACGCAGTTTGAAACACGGCGCGCGCTTCGGCTGGTTCGCGCGACCACAACAACGGAGCGGCTTTTAGCAAAACGTCAACGCGTTGCCATTTGGGATTGAGCAACTTGATGTCGGCGAGTTGCTCTTTCAACAAAAGCCAGGCGCGTTCAGCATCACAAGAAGAAGGCGCAGTGGCGACGGGCGTTTGAGCCATCACCAAAGACAAACAGCTATGCACAAGCCACAGCAAACAAACCGACCAAGCCAAGCGTGATTTCATCGTATCCCCTATGCTGAAAATTGATGATTCGGAACGAAAGAAGTTAAGCGACGGGCGGTTGAACGACTTGCCGCAAGGCACGTTGCAATTTCTTTCGACACCCGCGCCGCGATCATTTAACGCGCCACGTAAAACCGCCAGTTCGATTGAAAGTCTTTCGTCAGTTTTTGTTTGGTGAGAATGGCGCGTACCAACGCAACCGGAATGCGATTCTCGCGCAGTATCCAATCATGAAAGGCGCGGTTCGTCAGCTTGCCGCCGCCGACTAACTCTTTTTGCAAGCCGTAAAATTGCAGTCCGCCGAGCAAGTAAGCCGCTTGATATAACGGGCCGTAACTGCCCGCGAACGAGCGTCGCACTTCGGCGGTTGCGTTGTCGAGTTCGTGGCCTACGTCATTGACGAGCATGTCAATGCACTGTGGCGGCGTCATTTGTCCGAGATGAAAGCTCAGCGAAAACACGATGCGTGCGCCACGATGGGCGCGCCAAAAAAGCATGCCCATCTTTTGTTCGGGCGTGACGGGAAAGCCGCGATCCCACAATAACAACTCCCAATACAACGCCCAACCTTCGCCCCAGAACGGCGTGCCGAAAAGCTGGCGATAGTTTTTGTAACGCTGCGTCATAAAGCCTTGCAGGTGATGGCCGGGGATGAGTTCGTGTTGCACCGTCGCGCGCGAAAAATTCGGATTGTTGCCGCGCATACTCATCAGCTTGGCTTCGTGCTGCATCGTGTTGGTCGGATAAGACACGAGAATGGATTCGCCGCCGAGAAAGAACGGGCTGACCAGTTGGCGTTCGGGCGACATCATCTCCATCCGCCACGAATCTTTGGCGAGTTGCGGCACGGTGACGAGTTCGTTTTTCTCAACGTAATCAATCGCTTCGAGCGCGAGGTCGCGGATGATTTCAGTTTGCTTGCCGGGTTCGACGTAAGTGTTCTTGACCTTTTCGAGCGCGGCGTGCCAGTCGTCGCCGAAGCCCATCGCGCGCGCGACTTGCTTCATTTCGTTTTGGCACCAGGCCAATTCTTGCTTGCCGATGGCGATCAACTCTTCGGGCGTATAAGGAATCTGTTCGTAAGCCAAATCGCTCATCAACGCTTCCCTGCCGATGGGATTGCCGATGATAGCTTCGGTGTCTTCAGCTTTGACTCCAACGATGCGCTCGCGCAAGTGCGTGGCGTAAGACTGCAATGAAGTGTCAACCTGTTTGTAAGGTGCTTCGACCCACCACGAGAACAGCGGATCATAACCGTTGTAATAGCCGAACCATTCGCGCAACGTGCCACGCAAGGCGTTGAGTTGTTGCGCCGCTTGATTGGCGACCGGCTTTTTGACGGTGACGGGATCAATCGCTTTGCGTGCAGCGGCAATCTGTTTATTCAAATCGTTCATCTTCGCAGCGGTTTGCGCCGGATCAACTTTGGCGAGTTTTCGTCGCGTCTCGTGCCATTCAAAAATCGTGCGCACGAACGGCATCAGCTTTTCGCTTTCGGCAAAGGCTGCGGCATTGGTGGCGAGCGTGCGCTGTTCGTAAGCCAAATGATTTTTCAGCAACAGGTAATCAATCTGTCCGTCGTAACTCAGCTTGTCGAAATTCAACGCGACGAGTTGCGTTTGCGTCTCTTCATAAAACCGCTTGAGCGCAGCCGTACGCGCGGGCGCATTCGGTACGTTGTGAAAGCGCACGAGACTGCCGCGATCAGCGACGAAGCGCTCGATCAACGGACGCAGTTCGCTATGCGAAGTGTCTAAGTTGTAGGGGCTTTGCGCCGTCACCAAACGCGCGCCCGCCAGTTGCATAACTAAAACCAAACCAATTGCCGCCAATAGTTTTTGTTTCATAAACCTGCTCTCTTTGAATTAGTTGTCTTGAAATACGCTGCTAATGACGACGTGCCCGTCGCTTGAGTTACGCGGCATTTCTGCGTAGTCTCTCGCTACTTTATACGCGCCCGTAGCTCAGTTGGATAGAGCGTCGGCCTTCGAAGCCGTAGGTCGCAAGTTCGAATCTTGCCGGGCGCACTTCATTTTCTCTACTCCATTTACAACTCGCCGGATCCACAAGCCTGCGTTACCGGCGAGTATGCTCGCTCCGCCTTAGAGGTAATCAGTGACTCATCAAAAACCTGTGTCTTTACTCATCGCGCTTATGCTTATCGCCGCTTCATCCGCTATGCCACAACATCCCGTCGGAGACCGCATCTTCACGCCGTCAGGCCCGCGCGTAGGCGGCGCACGTTCGGTCGTGCGGGCGATGAACGGGATGGTGGCGACGAGTCAGCCACTCGCTTCGGCGGCGGGCCTGCGCATCTTGCAACAAGGCGGCAACGCCATTGACGCAGCCATCGCCGCCGCTGCCGTCCTATGCGTCGTCGAACCGATGATGGTCAGTCCCGGCGGCGATATGTTCGCGTTGGTGTGGGACGCGAAGCAAAAGAAACTCAAAGCACTCAACGCCAGCGGACGTGCGCCGCAAGCGATGAGCCTTGACGAATTGAAAAAGCGCGGCTTCACGCAAATGCCCGGCGAAGGGATTCATACCGTGACCGTACCCGGCGCGGTAGACGGTTGGGCGACGTTGCTCAAAAGCCACGGCACGATGACGCTCGCACAGGTCTTACAATCCGCGATTGAATACGCCGAGCGCGGCTTCCCCGTCAGCGAAGTTATCGGTACGGAATGGGCTGCCAACAGCAAACGACATGCGAAGAATGCCGATTTCGCTGCGACCTATTTGCCCAGCGGCAAGGCTCCAGCCATTGGCGAAATCTTCGCGAATAAAAACCTCGCGCATTCGCTTCGGCTGATTGCGACCAAAGGCCGCGACGTATTTTATCAAGGCGAACTGGCTGAAAAGATTTTGAAATTCTCGCAAGCGCAAGGCGGCCCAGGAGGTGGTGGGATGCTGACGCGCGCCGACTTCGCCAAACACACGAGCAACTGGGTCGAACCGATCAGCACAACTTATCGCGGGCATACGGTCTATGAACTGCCACCGAACAATCAGGGACTGGTCGCGTTGCAGATGCTCAACATTCTCGAAGGCTTCGAGTTGAAAAACCTCGGTCACAACTCGGCGGAATACCTGCATCTATTGGTCGAAGCGAAGAAGCTCGCCTTCCTTGATCGCGCGCAACACATCGCCGACCCGGCGTTTTATCAGGCTCCGTTGGCAAAGTTGTTGTCGAAAGATTATGCGGCGGACTTGCGCCAGCGCATCAACGCCAACCAAACGATGGACGCCGCTTCGCAGCAACCACAAGGCGGCGAAGACACCGTTTATCTCACCGTCGTAGACAAAGACCGCAACGTCGTCTCGTTCATTCAAAGCATCTTCGACCAGTTCGGTTCGGGGCTAGTGGCGGGCGACACCGGCATCTTGCTGCACAATCGCGGCGCAGGCTTTTCGTTCGATCCCGCGTCAGCCAACCGTGTCGAAGGCGGCAAGCGTCCGTTTCATACTTTGATTCCGGCGATGGTATTCAAAGACGAAAAGCCCTGGCTGACGTTTGGCGTGATGGGCGGCGATATGCAGGCGCAAGGCCACGTACAAGTGTTGCTCAATCTGATCGAGTTCGGCTTCAACGTTCAGCAAGCCGGTGAACTGCCGCGGTTCCGCCACTTTGCCCGCGGCCTCGCGCTCGAATCGTCAATCGGATCAGGCGGATCAGGCATCGGCGACGAAGTGCGCAAGGCGCTTGAGCTACGCGGCCACCAGCTAACCACCGCACCGGGCAGCTTCGGCGGCTATCAGGCGATTATGATTGATCCGGTCACGGGCGCGCTCGCGGGCGGTTCTGACATGCGCAAGGATGGCTGCGCCGTGGGGTGGTAATCACAGGCTAATTTGAGTCTTCGCTTGCAGGCAGTGAGGCTGGCGGTAACAGGCGACTGGCTTTCAAGAAATGGTTCTCGACTTCGGTGCGCAAAAGTTTGCGCATCACCTCAACTTAACTTGCCGATTCGTTGAGTTGCATTCCTTATGCGAACCGTCCTTCAGCCGCATTTGACAGCCCTCTAGTCGCTCCCTAGACTCTCGCAGTTTCGGAAGATAGCGCGCACCGGAACGTGTAGTTCCCCAGCAAATTTTATGCAACGCCAAGCCCTCGACACACTCGAATTCGTACAACTCCAAGCCGTATTGTTGCAGCGCGTGCGCACGCCGCTGGGCGTCAAGCTGGCTGAAGCCTTGCCGATTTATACCGAACAAACTGCAATCGTTCGTCAACTCAGACTCACCAGTGAAGGCGTGCGTTATTTGCGCGAAGGCACGGCGCTGGACTTGCACGACCTGCCTGATCCGCACGCAGCGCTCGGCAAGCTTTCGGTACCCGACGTAAACCTCGAACCACACGAAATTCTAAACACGCTGCGATTAATTTCGGTCGCGCTGGGCTTGCGCGAAACCTTTCGTTGGGACGAACGCAGCGGCCAAGCCGATAACTATCCGTTAATTCGCGCGATTACCGATCAAGTACCGAACTTGCGTAATTTGTATGCAAAACTGCGGCAACGCATTTCGCCCACGGGTGAGATCGAAGATTTCGCCAGTCCGGGTTTGCGCGAAGCCCGTTATCAACTTTCGAAGGCGCGTGAGACCTTGCAACGCAAGCTCGAAAGCATTCTCAAAAAGGCCGATGCCGATCACGCGTTGCGCGATGAGTTCATCACGATTCGCAACGAACGGTTCGTGATTCCGATTCGCAACGACAATCGCGGCGCGGTGCAAGGCGTAGTCCACGGCATGTCTTCATCCGGCCAAACCGCTTTCGTCGAACCGCTCGAAACCATCGAGATGAACAACGAACTCGTGCGGCTGCGCGAGATCGAAGCCAACGAAGTCGTCAAAGTTTTATTCGAGATTACCGAAGAATTGCGCTACGAACGCGAAGCGCTCGGCACGATGGCCGACGTCATCGGGCAAGTTGATTTCATTGCGGCGAAAGCGCGGCTGGCGCTCGATCAAAACGCCGTTGAGCCTACCATCAATGAATCAGGCCGCATGCATTTGCAGGACGCGCGGCATCCGTTGCTCGAAGCCAACCTGCGCGCGCAAGGTTTGTCTATCATACCGTTGACGCTGTCGCTCGATGACAAACAGCGCGTGATGGTTATCAGCGGCCCCAACGCGGGCGGCAAAACCGTCGTACTCAAAACTGCCGGATTGCTCGCGCTGATGGCGCAGGCCGGTTTGCACGTACCCGCCAAAACCGCCGACCTGCCGATCTTCGAGCAGGTTTACGCTGACATCGGTGACAACCAATCGCTGACGGCGAACCTTTCAACGTTCACCGCGCATCTGGCGAACATCCGCGCAATTAGCGAATCGTTGATGGCTCCGGCGCTCATCCTGCTTGACGAAGTTGGCACGGGCACTGACCCCGAAGAAGGCTCGGCGCTCGGCGTGGCGATGGTTGATTACTTCCGCGAACGCGGCGCGCACGTCATCGTAACGACGCATTACAGCGGCCTAAAAGTCTATGCGACCAACACGGCAGGCGTGGTCACGGCGAGCGTTGAGTTCGATGAAAAGACGCTGAAGCCTACGTTTCATTTGCTGACGGGCTTGGCGGGTTCTTCGTCGGGCATCGAAATCGCGCGGCGCTTCGGCTTGCCGCAAGCGATTACCGATAGAGCGGCGGCGAGAGTGCAAACCGCGAGCGCCGATGCGGCAGAATTTTTGCGCAAGCTGAAAGAGCAGCACGATTCGCAGCGTCAGCAACTCGCCGCGCTCGAAGAAGAACGCGCCGCCGTCGCGCAGAAATACGCCAAACTCGAACTCGAATTTTTCCAACGCGAGCGCGACCGCGAGAAAGAATTCAAGGCTGACCTGCAAAAAGTCGTCGCCGATTTCACCAGCAAAGCCAACGAACTCGTCGGCAAAATCGAAGACGAAGCCGCGCAACGCAAAGTGCGCAAAGAGATCGAACGGCGTTCGTCTGAATTGAAAGCAGCGGCGACAATGACCGGACGCAAGCTGCAATTCGACACGAATGCGGCGAAGACCGAAGCGGTGATTGCAACGACTGAGCAAGAAGTTTTTGAGATTCAAATCGGCGACCGCGTCAAAGTGCTTTCGCTCGGACAAGTCGGCACGGTTGATGCGATTAACGATGACGACATCATCAGCGTACAAGTCGGCGCGTTGCGCTTTCGGGAAGCACGCGAAAATTTAAGACTGGTCGAACGCAAGGCTGCGTCTAAAGCGGCAAAAGCGGGGGCCGCGAATGTTGCCATCGCCGGATTGCCCAAAGGCGTTTCGGTTTCGCTCAACGAAGACCGCCCCGACGTACGCAGCGAACTCAACGTGATTGGCAAGACCGTGAATGAGGCTACGGATGAGGCGGATAAGTTTTTGGACGCGGCCTATATGAACAATCACGAACGCATCCGCATTGTGCATGGCACGGGCATGGGCGTGTTGAAAAAAGCGATGGCTGATTTTCTGACGGGGCATCCGCACGTGAGCAAGTTCTATGCGGCTCCGCAGGGAGAAGGCGGGAATGGTGCGACGGTAGTTGAATTGAAGAAATAGTCTTATCTGCGAGGTATCTGTATGGCTATGGCAAAGTTAGCAATCCAGTTGGATAAAAAAACATTAGGCCGACTGGATGAGCTGATACACCTAAAAGTTTTTCCTACGCGCAATGAAGCGATTCAAGAGGCCGTGCGGGATAAGTTACGACATCTCGACTCTGCCAGCGTTGAGGAAGAAAGCGCGAAACTCGATCCTGAAGAGGAGAAGGCGATGGCTGAGGAAGGAATGTCTGAGGAATTAAAGGGATGGCCGGAATACTAAGAGGCGACATCGTATGGGCGGATCTCAATCCGACGCGCGGTCACGAGCAGTCTGGCATGCGCCCGGTCGTAGTGTTGAGCATCGCGTCCTTCAATCGTAATTCAGACACGGTGATTGCCGTTGCCGTAACCAGTAAACCGCCGCGCGCCAAATTCCCAATGGTTATGGAGTTGTCCTCCACAACCTTGCCCCAAAAATCGTGGGTCAAGATAAGCCAAATTCGCACGCTTTCTGTTGACCGTATTGGTAAGAAAATCGGTGAGGCTTCGGAAATCGAATTGGCAACCATCGTTAAAGGCTTGAATAAAATCTTTGGGGCTTGAGTCTCAACGCAATCAGAGGTTTGGAATTTCGTGCGAATCCCTAAAGGCTTCAGTGAAGAGTTAAGACAGCAAGCCGACATCCTGAAAGTAATCGGCGATTACATTTCTTTGAAAAAGAAGGGCAACAACTTTTGGGCGTGTTGTCCGTTTCACGGCGAAAAGACGCCGAGTTTCAGCGTCAATCCGAGCAAGGGATTCTTTAAGTGTTTCGGATGCGGCAAGGCGGGTGATGCGATCAAGTTCGTGATGGAAATCGAGGGCGCGTCGTTCCCCGAAGCCATCCAAACCGTAGCCGATAAATGCGGCATCGCCGTGCCGGTGGTTGAGAATACGGCTGAGATGGAAGCCCGCGACCGGCAGCGCGTTGACCTGTTACAAATCAACAAGTGGGCGGCGGAATTTTTCGCTACGAATTTGCATGAATCCGCTGAGGGCCGTCGCGCGCTGGAATATCTGGAAGGTCGCGGCATCGAAGAAGCGACGCGCCTCGCTTTCAAGCTGGGTTACGCGCCGAACAGTTGGGATGCGCTGTCGGGCTATTTGAAAAAACAGGGCGTATCCGTTCCGCAAATCGAAGCCAGCGGTTTAGTCAGCCTGAAAGAGTCGGGCGGCTATTACGATAAATTTCGTGGACGGCTGATGTTCCCCATCTACGACGCGCAAGGCCGCGTAATCGCTTTCGGCGGGCGCATTCTGGGCGAAGGCGAGCCGAAGTATTTGAATTCGCCTGAGACGGCGGTTTACACCAAAGGGCAACATCTGTTCGGCTTGCATCAGGCGCGCGACGCGGTGCGCAAGCAGGGTTACGCGATATTGGTCGAAGGCTATCTGGATTTCTTGATTCCCTTTCAGGCGGGCGTCAAAAATTTAGTAGCGAGTCTGGGTACGGCGCTGACCGAACAGCAGGTGCGGTTGTTGGGGCGTTACGCCAAAAAGATCATTGTCAATTTCGATCCTGATACGGCAGGCGTTAATGCCACGAAACGCAGCCTCGAAATGCTGTTGACCGAAGGCTTCAAGGTCAACGTGTTGAGTTTGCCGGAAGATTTAGACCCTGACGAATTCATCAGGGCGCGCGGCGCTGATGATTACCTGAAGCTGCTCAAAGGGTCGCAACCGTTTATGGATTACATCGTGGCCGAAGCGATGCGCAACCACGATCAGACGCGTCCGGCGGGCAAGCTGGCGACGGTCAACGAAGTATTGCCTTACCTGAAATTGGTGAGCGATAAGATCGAACGCGCCGAACAGATCAATCAAATCGCCGACCGGATGAAGATTGAAAGCAAATTGTTGTTAGAAGAATTCCGCAAAGCCGCTACGACGCGGCAAGAGCGGATGAGCGAACGCGCCGTCAAAGCAACGCTCGTGTTGCAGTCGGCCGAACGTAAATTGCTGGAAATTTTGTTGAATCATTTGCCGTTACGGCGGCGTCTGATGCAACAGATTACGGAAGACGACTTCGCGGGCTTGCGCACCGAACAGCTCTTCCGCTTGCTCTTTGAGTTTGAACAAACCCAGACTGAGCTGACTTATGGTACTTTGACTGAGGCGCTCGATGACGAAGACTTGGCACAAGACCTGTTGCCACAACTGATGATTACGTCAGATTCCGAGACGGCTGAGTTTGAAGTGCTTCGGCGTTTGAATAGCGAAGCAATTGGTTGCTTGCACGGATTGCGGTTGCAGCGGCTGTCAGAACGACGATCCCAATTGAAACGCGAAATCAACCGCGCGGAACGCGATAAAAATACGCAGTTACAGTATGAGTTAATGAGGCTCCATGCTGAGTTGACGAAACAGGAAAACGAACTGTCACAATGGTCGCCCGATAAAAGCTAGCCGAAAAATAATTACGGCAAATATATTGGCAACGAATCGGAGGAAACTGGTGATAGCTACGTAACTTTACCTGTTTTAGTTTGATTCAGCGGAAGAAGTCGCGCATTCAACGTGTTTTATAAAGTGGTGAACTTGAATAGAGGCAAAGGAGAGTTCTTTTCTACCGCCCGCCCCGAAGTATTTTGCGGAGAGAGGAGAAGTTAAAGTGGACGAGAAATATAACGACGACGTTCAAAAATTAATAGACATGGGCAAGGACAACAAGTTCTTGTCTTACGACGAAATCAACAATGAAATCCC
>JAYSVR010000467.1:0-4033 GCA_043718445.1 Acidobacteriota bacterium
AGCCTTATAAAGTTTCGATCAAACTCAAAGCCTTGCCCGAAAGTGATTGGCGCAAACTGGCGAAGAGCCTTTCTACGCAAGCGATTTTCGCGGCCAAGCTGCTCGCGGGCGAAATGCCGCAAGAGATCGAAGAGGCTTTCAAGGCCGAAGGTCTTGCGCTCTTTCCCGACAAGGCGCGCGACCTCGAAACCGATTGCTCCTGTCCTGACTGGTCGAATCCGTGCAAACACATCGCGGCGGTTTATTACCTGCTGGGCGAAGAGTTCGACCGCGACCCGTTTCTGCTGTTCAAGCTGCGCGGAATGGAACGCGACAAGTTCATTCAACTGCTCGGCGCGGCTACGCCGACTGCCAAAGACGAAGCGGCTGAAACGCTTCCGCCCGAACCGCTCAACGCCGACACCGTCATATATTGGCAAGGCGCGCCGCTCCCGCCCGACTGGCTGGGCGAAGCGCGCACTCCGCCTGTCGCCGCTGCTGTGCTGCAACGGCTCGGCAACTTTCCTTTCTGGCGCGGCAATGAAACGGTGAGCGATGCGTTGCGACCGGTTTATGTGAACGCTTCAGCGCGCGGGTTGGAAGTGCTGGCAGGCAGCGAGCAATGAGCAACCGCAGCGCAATCTGCCGAGATTGCGTTGCTGTGATAAGCGAACTTTGTACCGAAGGAGCGCAATGCCGAAAGCGCAATCTCGGCAGATTGCGCTACCCATGACCGCAGCTATAATCCCGACGCAGTCAGCAATCCAACCATCGGAGTCAAACAGCATGGCGAATCCTGAACATCTGGAAATACTCAAACTGGGCGTTGCGAAATGGAATGAGTGGCGGAAAACGAATTTTCCTAACAGTCCTGACTTGAGAGAGGTCGACCTACATGATGCCGATTTGACTGACGCTGATCTGCGCGATACCGATCTGCGCAACGCCGATTTGCGGGAAGCCAACCTAAGTGGAGCCTTATTGCTCACCGCCAACCTGAGCGGTGCGAACCTAAGCGGTGTTTACCTGTTCAGTGCCGATTTGCGTTCTGCCAATTTGAAGCATGCTTCCCTAAATGGCGCCTCCCTAGACGATGCTGACCTGGACGGTGCTGACCTGATGGATGCCGACCTACGTGATGCTAACTTGATCGAAGCCTACCTGAGCAATGCTGACCTCAATGGTACAGACTTGCGAGGGGCCTCCATAGGATGGACGGTATTCGCAGACCTAGACCTGAGTACGGTCAAAGGTTTAGAGACACTCAATCACGAAGGCCCTTCCACCATCGGCATTGATACGCTCTACAAATCTCAAGGCAAAATTCCTGAAGCCTTCCTGCGCGGTTGCGGCGTACCGGAAAATTTCATCACTTACGCCAAATCGCTGGTCAACAATCCCATTGAGTTCTATTCCTGCTTCATCAGCTACAGCCATCAGGACAAGTCGTTTGCGCGGCGGATGCACGATCAGCTTCAAGCGCAGGGCATTCGCTGTTGGCTTGATGAAAAGCAAATGCTGCCGGGCGATGACATTTACGAGCAAGTAGACCGTGGCATACGGCTGTGGGACAAGGTGTTGCTGTGCGCTTCGCGGCATTCGCTGACCAGTTGGTGGGTAGACAATGAAATTGACACGGCCTTCGAGAAAGAGCGGCAGTTGATGAAAGACCGCGCAGGCAAAGTGCTGGCGCTGATTCCGCTCAACCTCGACGGTTATCTGTTCAGCGGCGAATGGCGGAGTGGCAAGGAACGCGCTGTCAAACAACGCCTGGCGGCTGATTTCACGGGCTGGGAAAGCGACAATGCGAAGTTTGAAGAACAATTCGCGCTGGTCGTCAAAGCCTTACGCACCGATCGCGATCCGGCTCCGCCCCCAAAGTTGTAACTAATAAACCCGAGGGGCGGCGTTAGCGGAACGGCTGATGGTATAGTGCCGTTCGCAAACCAAAGGAGTGAAGAAATGCAATACACAGTAATGCTGACCAAAGATGCCGAAGCGCATTGGCGCGCGGTCGTACCCGCCTTGCCGGAATATGTAGTGGAAGCGGCTACGCGCGAAGCGGCGCTGGCGCAATTGAGTGAACGGCTGGCGCAAACCCAGCCGCAAATCGAATTCGTGCAAGTGGTCGTGCCAGATGCTACTAAAGATGCAACTAAAGATGCGGCGACGAACGGGCAAGCCAGTGTGGCGAAGACCGCTGACCCGTGGCCTTATTTCGGCGCGTATGCCGGTGACGCCAACTGGGGCGAGTTTTTTGCAGAGCTAGATCGTCAGCGGTAATAAATCAGCCTCTATAGCTTCCTATGTATTTATGGGACACCAACATCCTGACGCATTACGTCAACGGCAACGCGACTTTGCGCGCTCACTTGCAGCGTACGCCCTGGACACAGATTGCGCTGCCCTCGGTCGTGGTCGCTGAAGCCTTACGCGGGCGCAGCGACTTCGCGGTGAAAGCCGAGGCTGCGCAATTGCCGCTGGCGCATCAGTTATTGCGCGATACACAAAAATTGCTGGATACGTTTCAAGTCGTCTTATTCGATGATGCTGGTGTGTCTGTACTCCTGCAATTGCAAGCGCGCCATCGTGCGCATAAACGCTACGCTGATTTGATGATTGCGGCCATTGCGCTGGCAAGCAATCACACCGTCGTCACTCGCAACGTACGCCACTTTGCCGACTTACTGCCGCCACAACGCATTGCCAATTGGATTGACGATTCGCCGCGTTAGCTTGGCTGTCATTCAAGCCAAGGTAGGTTCCCGCTGACCCGCATGCTTAAACGATTGCCCATATTCATCGTCATTCTTTCACTGGCGTGCTGGCTAGGTTGGCACGTCACGAAAGGCTTGATCGCTACGTCATTGCTGGCTTATCGGCAGGATGGCGCGAGCCGTGCGTTGGCTGCTGAGTACGCGCCGAGCAATCCGGCGACGCACGCTGCGTTGGGGAAATACTTGCTCTATCGCGCCGAAGCGCCGCAACTGGCGCAAGGGCTGGCTTCATTGCAACGCGCAGCTTCGTTGACGCCGAACGACTATCGCTACCAGATGGAACTGGCGCGGGCTTACGCGGCGAATGCGCGAACGAAGGAAGCCGCGCGGAGCTTTCAGCGCGCGATGCAACTGGCGCCGCGCCACTTTGAAACGCATTGGGCTTACGCGAATTTTGCTTTGCGCGCGGGCGAACGTGAAGCCGCGCTTGATGCCTTTCGTCAGGCGCTCGCGTTGTCAGGGCAGGATCGCGCTTATCGCGCCGAAGTCGAACAGGCTTCGGCGCAACACGCTTACGCCGCGTTGACGGGCGCGTATGGCTTCGACTTGGGTGCGTTGGAACGGGCTACGCCCGCGACGGCGAAGGCGCAAACGCATCTGGTTAGCTTTTTGGCGCAGCGCGCTTCATTGGATTTGGCATTGGCGAAATGGCGCGGGCTGCCCGTTGCTGACGCGATGACTTATCGCAATCTGTTATTCAAGCTGTTGACCGAAACGCAGCAAGCCGGACGTTTCAACGACGCGCACGAAGTTTGGCTGCGCTTGCTCACGCACGAAGGCGAGACTTCAGAGGAATTGATAACGAACGGCGGATTCGAGCGACAGCCGTTGAATGAACGCTACGCTGATTTGCAGAACGGCTTCGACTGGCAGATCGAAGGCCACGCTGAAGTCGCCGCTGACCGTACGGAACTCGCTGCGCACGCGGGCCATCAGTCGTTGCGGTTGCGCTTGGTGGCGCGGCTGGCTGAACCGTTCCGCCACGTAACGCAGCGCGTAGTCGTCGCGCCTAACGCGACTTATCGTTTGCGCTTCTGGATCAAAGCCAGCGAGTTGCCGAGCGAGACGCCTTATCTCGAAATTGCTGACGCGACTGCGCCGCAGGGCTTTCGCTTAACCGCAGCCTTTCCGCGTCAGACCGATGATTGGCAAGAGCAGAGCTTGCGCTTCACGGTTCCGGCGACGACGAATGTGATTGCTGTGCGTTTGTGTGTACCGACGATGACGACGCTTGATTTGAATCGGCGGAATACGGTGTGGCTGGATGATATTTCGCT
>JAYSVR010000468.1:0-12810 GCA_043718445.1 Acidobacteriota bacterium
CGCGTGTCCATGGGCGTTTCTCCTTCGTAGAATTTGTTTCGCAACTTCATTCTATCGGAGAAACGCCTCCTTCAAAGATCGAGAATGAATAGACCCTGCACTCAATGCGCAGGAAATAGAAGCGGCCGCCGCACGTTCGCAGAGTGATGAAAAGAATGCCAAGCCACGCAAAATAAATGTTTCTTCTGGTGTATTGCTTGAGCAAGCGATTAAGAAAGTGAAACCGGTTCCACCAAACGAACCTGGTGTAAAAGCCAAAGGCGTAGTTGAAGTAAAGATTACGGTTTCGTATGAAGGCGAAGTTACTAAAGCAGAAGTTATCAGTGGTCATCCTCTCTTGCGTGAAGCGGCCATTCAAGCTGCCAGACAATGGCGATTCAATCCGATGAAGCTAAGTAATTTCCCCGTCATGATGGAAGGTGTTTTGCCGCTTGAGTTTAAGTGATGAAAGGAGCCGCAATGTCAGCCTTACCAAAAAAACACTACACGTTGGAAGAATACCTCGAACTCGACCAGCATTCAGACGAACGCTTTGAGTATTTCGACGGCGAAGTCTTTTCGATGAGAGGCGGCAGCGTCAATCACGAACGCATCTTACGCAATCTGGCGCAATCTGGCGCAATTTGATTCGCCGGTTGGATGAAAAGCTCGAAGGCTCGGGGTGCGAGGCGTTTTCGTCGAACCTGCGGCTGAAGGTTCCGACGGCCGCGCCGTATCGTTACCCTGACGTAACGGTCGTTTGCGGCGAAGTGCAAACCGAGAATCTGCAAGGACAGGAACTCGTTCTCAATCCGCAAGTCATTATCGAAGTGCTTTCGCATACGACTGAGAATTATGACCTCGGCGCGAAATTCACGGCGTATCAATCCATTCCCAGCTTTCGTGAATACATCGTCTTTGCGCAAAACAGAGCGCATCGCAGCCGGAGAGCCGGTCATCGGTTCAATGGACGCGCTCCAGGACGCGGCTGACGTAGTCGTTCTAGTGCTGACGCCCGCTTATCTCGACAGCGCATACTGCCGTCACGAGATGGAGCGCGCGCTCGACAAAGCCATCGTACGCGACCACAACGTCCTCTATAAATTGTTACACCGCGAATGCCAACTGCCCGGCGAGTGGGATTATCTCGAACGCTTCAAACGCCGCGACGCCCAAGCCGCGCCAACTGGTAGTGAAGCCGACGAAGCCATCGCCCGTTCGTTGCGGCGGCGCGAATTGATGACCGTTGACGGCGACGAATGGCGTTTGCGCGTACCGCTGATGTTGCGCTGGCTGCGCGTGCGGGGATGAAGCCTGGGCACGCCCGCTTCCCAGCGGGCTATAAAAGAAGCCGCGCAGCGTTCCTTAAAAAATAAAATTTGTTTTACGGTCAGGCGGCTGGGCGGCGTGTCAATTCTCGGCAGTGCGTACTAGAATCCGCCCACGTCACGGGTTTTCTGCGTGGCGAACCCATCAAGAACATCAGGCAACAACACAACGAGAGAGGCTTTCCATGAAACGTCGAACGTTCATTCAACAAGGTGCGGCTGCAATGACGGCTGCTTCGTATGGTCGTATTTTGGGCGCAAATGGTCGCGTGCGGCTCGCACTGATCGGCTGTGGCGGACGCGGTAGCGAAGTCGCTTCGCATATGGCGAAAGTTCCGGGGGCGGAATACGTCGTCGCGTGTGATGTATACGCGTCGAATGCCGCGCAAGCCAAGACGCTGCTCAATCCGGCGGCGACAACGACGGGCGACTTTCGCCGCGTGTTAGATAACAAAGAAGTTGACGCTGTGCATATCGCTACGCCTGACCATTGGCACGCGGCGATTACGGTGCTGGCGTGTCGCGCGGGCAAGGATGTTTACGTTGAAAAGCCGCTCGCGCTCACCATCAAGCAAGGCCGCCAGATGGTCGAAGCCGCGCGCAAGCACAACCGCATTGTGCAAAGCGGCATGCAGCAACGTTCAGCGCCGCATTACCGCGAAGTCGAGCGCATCATTCAATCGGGTGAACTCGGCGAAGTGCGTTTCGTGCGCGTGTGGAATTACAGCAACATGACGCCCAACGGCATCGGCAACGTCGCCGATTCGCCTGTGCCCGAAGGTCTTGATTGGGAGATGTATCTCGGCCCCGCGCCGAAAGTGCCATTCAACAAGAGCCGTTTCTTGAGTACGTTTCGTTGGTTTTGGGATTACGCGGGCGGGACGATCACCGATTTCGGCACGCATCGTTTCGACACCGTTCAACAAATCATGCACGTCACTGCGCCGAAAACTATCTCGGCGAGTGGCGCGCGCTTTACGCTTAAAGACAACGGCGAGATGCCCGACGTGTTGCAAGCAACTTATCAATACGACAACTTTATTTTGAGTTACGAAGCCGTCAACCTGAACGCTCACGGCTTGGGCGGACGTACGCCGGGCTTTGAGTATTACGGCATGCGCGACAAAGACGACCGTCCGCACGGCGAAGCCTATTACGGCACAAACGGCGCGTTGTTTTGCGACCGCATTGGGTTTGAAGTTTTTCCGCAACCGGTCAAGAACGCGGTGACGCGCAAGGAACGCAGCAAGCCGATTGACGCTTACCGCATGGAAGTTAAACGTGTGCAAGGCGAAGACGCGACGGCGTTGCATACGGCGAATTTCATTGAGTGCGTACGCTCGCGCAAAGCACCTAACGCTGAAGTCGAAATCGGCCATCGTTCGACCACCGTGCCGCATCTGGGCAATATCGCTTACCGGACTGGACGCAAGCTCACGTGGGATGCGGTGAAAGAAGATTTCGTGAATGATTCTGAGGCTTCAAAGCTGTTGTCGCGCGCGGCGCGCAAGCCGTGGGATTTGATTTAGAATGACAGGTAAGGAGGAGTTGTTATGGGAGCCAAGCTGCAAGAAGTTCCGCGTTTCGAGCATACGCTGGAAGAGTACTTCGCCATGCTTCAGGCATCGGAAAGACGCTGGGAGTTTTGGGATGGCGAGTTTATATGCATGGCAGGCGGTTCGCCGGAACATTACATCATTGCGGGGAACATACGTGATGAGTTGGCTGTCAGATTGAAAGGGAGCGGTTGTCGCCCTTTCGATGGAGAAACGCCGATTAACACACCGACTTTGCCGCCGTTTCGCTTTCCGGATTCAAGCGTGGTGTGTGGCAAGCCTAGCTTTACCAAAATGAATGGGATTGGCGTATTGAACAATCCGCTCGTCCTGTTTGAAGTTCTTTCTTCCAGCACCGAATACCTTGATCGTGAGCCGAAACGAGAGGCTTATCAGGCGCTGCCTTCGGTGCAAGAATATTTGTTGGTCGCGCAAAGCATCCCTTACGTCACGCGCTTCGTGCGGTTGGGCAAACGCTGGCGACGCATCGAATACCGCGACCTGAATGACGTGATTAAGCTGACTTCGCTTGATGTTGAACTGCCGATGTCTGAGGTGTACCGCGACATTGAGTTCAGTGAATGAACCATCCACATCTTTTACGGAGAACCCTATGCACCGCAGAAACTTTGTCCGCCTCGCTGGCTTGAGCGTACCCGCCAGCGCCTTGATCGAATCGCACGTCGCCGCGCGCATTAACGCTGAACCTGCGCAAAATAAAGCGAAGCTCAAAGCCAATTTGAAAGTTGGCCATCAGCATCTTTCAACCAACGAAGCGTTGAAGCTGTTTGCGGGCTTGGGCGTCAATAATATTTGCAGCGCGTTGCCTTCGGCCAAAATGGATGAGGCGTGGACGGTGGAAGGGCTGACCAAGTTGCGCGAGCGCGTAGAGTCGTTCGGCATCAAGCTCGATTGCGTACCGTTGCCGTTGAGTTCGGCTTACATCACGCGGCACGAGAATCCGGCGATTATGTTGGGCAAGAGTCCTGATCGTGACCGCGACATTGACGACATTTGCCAAATGATTCGCAACGCCGCGCGCGCGGGCATTCCGATGCTCAAATACAACATGAGCATCCTCGGCGTAGTCAGTACTGAAGCCGTTGTCGGGCGCGGAGGTTCAAAGAGCCGCGCGTTCAGTTACGCCAAAGCCAAGCAGGAACCTCCGCTTACTGAAGCCGGGCCGGTCAATGAAGACGCCTATTGGGAACGCATCACTTATTTCCTCAAGCGCGTGATGCCGGTGGCGGATGAATACAAAATGCGGCTGGCTTGCCATCCGCACGATCCGGGGATGCCGAAAGACAAAGGCTATCGCGGCGTGCATACGGTGTTGGGCAGCATAGATGGGTTGAAGAAATTTCTCGCCATCGTGAACAGTCCGAATCACGGATTGAACTTTTGTCAGGGCACGGTGTCAGAGATGTTAGCCAAACCGGGTCAGGAAATTTTTGATGTGATTCGTTATTTCGGCTCGCGCAAGAAAATCTTCAACGTACACTTCCGCAACATTCGCGGCGGCTTTCTGGACTTTCACGAGACCTTCATTGATGACGGTGACGTAGACATGCTCAAAGCCATGCGAGTTTATAAAGAGATTGGTTACGACGGAATGTTGATGCCCGATCACGTACCCAAAATCGAAGGCGACACGGGCGGCCTGCATGCGTTCGCTTATTCGTTTGGCTACATCAAGGCGCTGATTGCGGCGGTGAACTCTGAATAAAAAAAGGCAGGTCGCGTGACCTGCCGAGTGGAGCCAATGGGTTATAGGGAAGGAGAAACACCGTGCCTTTCGGCACCTAACATCAAAGGGATCGAAGAAACTCTTTCAGGGCAGCCTCAACTACGTCAAAAGCTGCATCACGCGCACTGCGACGACGATGACTAACAAACTCAAGCGCCAATTCAATTGTGCGGCGTAGCCATTCTTCATCGCGTGCGTCCTTAAACTCGTTCACAAGCCCTGCTCGGTAAGCGGGGCAGGGTTATTATCACGTAACCCTGCCCCCGTCCGTTCCGGCTGAGGGCTTGTGGGGAAATCAACTCGTCTCCTGCTCGTCAAAAATCTTAATCAGTCAGTCAGTAAATTTATCTCAGCAAATCTTCCAGCAAAGCTAGGCTCACTTATCACGAAAGCGAATGCGGCGAAGACGCGGATTCAGAAAGCGTCACTCCCCTGCGGTTTCCACCAGCAAAACGCCTGCTGTCACCGAACCCTTCGCCGCACTCACCTGTCGTGAAAGTTTTAACTGCATTTGTCTGCGGAACGGTTTGGGTTGCGAGTTGCAGTTGGCGTCACTCCCCTGCGGTCTTTCCACCAGCTTTAACGCCTTCTGTTTTCGCCGCCCTCACCGTTCCGCTTACGGGAAGCTATACTTCAAGGCGTGTGCCACGAGTTGAGTTGGCTGGCGAAAAATCTTTCAAGCTATTGAAAACAAAGGCCACAAAGCCTGTCGTTGAAAGACCGGGCGGTTTGCGCGACACTGACCACGCGCTTAAATCCATGACTGAACACTAACGATTCTGTTTGTGTTACTAGCTGAACGGTTTGTCTCTCTCCCAAGAGCCTGGTTTGAAATTTGATGTCCGCCTTTACCTGACAGCGTTTTTGCCACAAAAAGGCACAAGAGCCACAAAAACTTTCTTTCCTTTTGTGGCTTATGTGCTTCTTCGTGGCGAAATCCCTCTCAAGCCAAAGCGGAGATTCAATTTTCAAACACGCTCTAACTCATCAACGCTGAGGATCTCCCCATGTCCGCCAAATTGTTAGTTATCGCCGGCCCCCTCGAAGGCGTAACCTTTAACTTGCTCAAGCTGCCCGTCTCGTTAGGCCGCGAACTCGACAATCAAATTTGCATCGCTGACATCTCAGTCTCGCGCCATCATTGCGCCGTCAAGCGCGAAACTGACGGACTTGCCTTGCACGACCTCGGCAGCCGCAACGCCACTTATGTCAACGGACTGCCCATCAAAGAACACAAACTCAAGACCGGCGACCGCGTACGGCTGGGCGATTCCGTCCTGCTTTATCTGGACGAGGCCGATGGCGACAGCGCGACCAACGTACAGTTCAACGACACGCAACTCGATACCAAAAACACAGTGCTGTTGCGGCGCGCTTCAACCGAAGCCGAAGACGCCATCGCTGAACTCGCCAAATCGAAACCTTTTCTTTCTTCGCGCGAAGCCGAAGAACTCAACGCGCTGCTTAAACTGAGCGCCACGCTTTATGCCCATCGCCAGCCCGAAGCCTTGCAACAACACGTGCTGCAATCGCTCGGCGCAGTCATCCCCGCCGAACGCGGCGCGATTGTGTTGATCGAAGATTCCGCCGACGAAAATGCCGAGTTCGCCGCCGTGCATGGCTGGTTGCGCAAAGCCGATGCGAACGGTTCGTTGCAACTGAGCCGCACCGTGATTCGCCAAGTGCTGAAAGAGAAAGCAGCGCTGTTGAGCAACGACATTGCCGTAGACCAAAAGCTCAAAACCGCTGAGAGCGCCTTGCTCGCGCAGATTCGCGCGTTGCTCTGTGCGCCTTTGCAAATCGGCGACAAAACCCTTGGCGTAATTTATCTCGACGCCATCACGCCTGGACGCAAGTTCGATCAAGATCATCTTGAACTGTTGCGCGCCGTCGCCAGCATGACCGCGAGCGCGCTCGAAAACCTGCGTCGCTTCACCCAACTCGAAAGCGAGAACCAACGCCTCAAGGCTGAAATTTCAGGCAGCCACGATATGGTCGGGCAAGCACCGAAGATGCGCGAAACCTATGCGTTTATCAGCAAGGCTGCGCCGACTGATGCGACCGTATTGATTCGCGGCGAAAGCGGTACGGGCAAAGAACTCGCCGCGCGCGCGCTGCACAATCACAGCCCGCGCGCCGACAAAACTTTCGTGGCGATCAATTGCGCAGCGTTGACCGAGTCTTTATTGGAAAGCGAATTGTTTGGTTATGAGAAAGGCGCATTCACGGGCGCGAATACGCAAAAGAAAGGCAAGATCGAAGTCGCGCAAGGCGGTACGCTCTTCCTCGACGAAATCGGCGAGATGGCAATCAACCTGCAAGCCAAGCTCTTGCGCGTCTTGCAAGAGCGCGAGTTTGAGCGCGTAGGCGGTACGAAACCAATCAAGGTAGACATTCGCGTCGTCGCCGCGACCAATCGCGCGCTCGAAGACGCCATCAAAGAAGGCCGCTTCCGCGAAGACCTTTTCTATCGGCTCAACGTCATCACGATCAAGTTGCCGCCGCTGCGCGAACGCCGCGAAGACATCAAGTTGCTGGCGAATCATTTCACGGCGAAATACGCGCAACGTTGCAAGCGCACGATTCGCGGCATTACGCCTGACGCTTTGAACTGCCTGTTGAATTACGACTGGCCCGGCAACGTGCGCGAATTTGAAAACACCATCGAACGCGCCGTCGTGCTGGGTTCGTCAGAAATGATCGGGGTCGAAGACTTGCCTGAAAACCTGATCTCCGCCAAACCGGTTGCGCTGACGATCAATCAGCCGACGAATGACCCTGCGAGTGGGATGATGTTGACCAAACCGGAACTCGGCAATTTTTACGATTTGATTAACGTCGCAAAAAAACAACTCATCATCCGCGCCGTCGAAACGGCCAAAGGCAATTACACCGAAGCCGCGCGGCTGCTTGACGTACACCCCAATCACTTACATCGCCTGATTCGCAATCTGGATATGAAAGGCGAGTTGCTGAAGTTCCATTCATAAATCTGGCATAAACCCCTCGGAGAAAACTTTTGAAAGCGATTGTCGTCAACGAACCCGGCGGCCCTGAACAATTGGTTTATCAGGAAGCCGCCATGCCTGCGCCGCAAGCCGGTGAAACCCTCGTCAAGCTGCACGCCGTCGGACTCAATTACATTGATGTCTATCACCGCACCGGACTCTATCCGCTGCCGCGTCCTTTCATCCCCGGTGCCGAAGCCGCTGGCGTAGTCGAAGCCGTCGGCCCAAATGTTGGTGAAGCCGTCACCGACGTGCAGGTCGGCGACCGCGTAGCCTACGCCATGCAACCGGGCGCGTATGCCGAATACGCCGCCGTGCCCGCGTGGAAGCTGGTCAACGTCCCGGCGGAAATCAGTTTTGAACAAGCTGCTGCCACGATGTTGCAAGGCATGACGGCGCATTATCTGGTGACTTCGGTACACGCGCTCAAAGCCGGAGAAACCGCGCTGATTCACGCGGCGGCGGGCGGCGTAGGCCTTCTGCTCATTCAACTCGCCAAACGCCTCGGCGCACGTGTCATTGGAACAGTCTCGACCGAAGCCAAAGCCGAACTTGCCCGCGCTGCCGGAGCCGACGAGATCATTCTTTACACCACGCAAGACTTTGAGGCGGAAACGCTTCGCCTGACCGACGGACGCGGCGTCGCCGTGGTTTATGACTCAGTCGGTAAAGATACGTTTTTGAAAAGCCTGAACTGCCTCGCTCCGCGCGGGATGATGGCCTTGTTCGGACAATCCAGCGGCCCCGTTCCGCCGTTCGACCCGGCCTTGCTTGCGCAAAAAGGTTCGTTGTTTTTGACGCGCCCGAGTTTGGCGCATTACGCCGCTACGCGCGCAGAACTGCTCTGGCGTTCAGGGGAATTGTTCAAATGGATTGCCGCCGATGAATTGAAGCTGCGCATCGAAAAGACCTTCCCCCTCGCCGACGCCGCCGAAGCGCATCGCCAATTGGAAGGGCGCAAGACGACGGGGAAGGTGTTGCTGATTCCGTAATCAGCAGGCTTCGTCCAAATAAGGCTCGCCGCAATTGGCGCAGTCGCACGCCAGAATCTCAGTGATGAGCAAATCAGACGTAAGTTCCAACGGCCTTGATCGTCGTTTCAGCTATTTCGACCGGTAGCCGAAACGACGATCAAGGCAGTTCAACCCGTAAAGCGTGACTCAGACAACACGCTTTTACGCGAAGCTAAAGCCCTGCTTCGTCATTGGCATCGTGCGAATGCGCTCGCCTGTCGCCGTGAACACCGCATTCGCAATCGCAGGCAAAATCGGCGGCAGCGCGGGTTCGCCCAAGCCCGTCGGCGTGTTGTTGGACTTGATCCAATGCACTTCGATGGGTGGCGTTTGCGACATTTTCACCAGCGGGTGTTGGTGATAATTCGTTTGCACGACGCGTCCGTTTTTCAACGAGATTTCCTGCAACATTTCGCTCATGCCGTCTACGATTGCGCCTTGCGTCAGATTTTCGGATGCGCCGACGTTGATGATGTGGCTGCCGATGTCGCCTGCCACCCAGACTTTATTCACTTTGATTTTCTTGTTGGCGTTGACCGTCACATCGGCGACTTCGGCAAAATAGCCAAGATGGCTGTAATGGAAGCCGATGCCCAACGCGCGGCCTTTCGGGAATTTCTGTTTACCCCAACCGGATTTTTCGGCGACGAGTTTCACTACATCAATCATGCGTTGCGCGTTCATCACGCCTTGCGTACCGGCGGGCGGCCCGGCGCTCAACAACTCAAGGCGGAATTGCACGGGGTCACGACCTGCGGCATGCGCGAGTTCGTCAATGAACGATTGATAGACCCACGCGTAGACGTTGGAACGCGGCGCGCGCAAAGCTCCGGTCTTGATGCCGAGCGGCATGACCGTCGCTTGAATCTGAAAATTCGGAATGAAACGCGAAGGAAATTCGGTGCCGTTGACTTCGCCTGCGTGCGTGAAGGTTTCGCCTTCACCATAGCCTACGAAATGATTGTGCCACGCGACGAGCTTGCCGCTGTTGTCTACGGCGGCTTTCAGATATTGGAATCCGCCTGAGCGATAGTAATCGTGTTGCGTATCGTCTTCGCGCGTCCACAACAGCTTGACGGGAGCGCCCGCGACTTTAGAGATGTGCGCCGCTTCGCACATGTATTCGTTATACAAACGACGACCGAAGCCGCCGCCGCCGCGTACCATGTGAACCGTGATGTCTTTTTCAGGCAGGCCCATCACGCGCGCCACGATGGTTTTGCCAATCTGCGGCGTCTGACTCGTAGCCCAGATTTCGAGCTTGCCGTCTTTGAAATGCGCGGTGCAGTTTTGCGGCTCGAGCGGCGCGTGCGCGATGAAGGGAAACACATAAGCACTCTCGACGACTTTCACTCCATTGCTTGCGTCTGAAGCGCGTTTGAAAACGGCTTCGACATCGCCGTCTTTGCGCAGCGTGCGCGCCGCAGGCTGTTTAGAAAGTTCGTCGGCTTTCTTCGCAATGTCCACGCTGTTTTGCGTAGCCCATTTGCCTTCGTCTCATTTCACTTCGAGCTTTTCGCGCGCTGAGTTGGCCGTCCACCAACTGTCGGCCACGATGGCGACACCGGCTTCGAGTCCCGGATCGAGGTTCAGGTAATTGGGGAAGCTGCTGGGCAGCGGTCGGCCTTCGACGATGAAAGCATGCTTGACGCCTTTCATGGATTTGAGCGCGTCGAGATTGGCGCTCACGACTTTGCCGCCGGGTACGGGTGTTTTATGAAACACCGCATACAACATTCCTGGCACGGTGACATCAATGCCGAAAATCGGTTTGCCGGTCACGATGTCTTTGTTTTCAACATCGTGCGTCGTCGTGCCGATGATCTTGTAATCCTTCGGGTCTTTGAGTTTGAGCGATTTGAAATCAGGCACAGGCATTGTCACGGCTTTAGCAGCGAGTTCGCCATACGTCGCCGAACGATTCGAAGCCGTGTGCAACACGCGACCAGACGCGGTGGTGCATTCGGTGGCAGCTACGCCCCAGGTGTTTGCGGCGGCGGCAATCAACATTTGTCGTGAGGCCGCGCCGATTTGCCGCATCGGTTCCCAGTTGCTGGGCGTAGCCGTACTGCCGCCCGTGAATTGCGGGCCGTATTTGTTATCGGCATCGGGACGAATGATTTTGACATTCTTCCAGTCTACGTCGAGTTCGTCGGCGACCAACATCGCCAGCATATTGAGCGAATGTTGTCCGGTCTCAGGGTTGCGCGAAATGATCGAGACTACGTTGTTGGCGGCAATGCTGACGAAATCAGTCGGCGTCAGCGGAACCTGCTGGCGTTGCGCCAATACCGCAGCAGCCTTGGGATACAAGCCCAGCATGAATCCGCCACCGACCAGCGCAGAGGCGCGCAGAAAAGTGCGACGATTGATATTTGTTTTGGTCATCATTCCTCCTTATTTCGTGCCGCCCCTGCGCGAAGCAGCGCCGCCGTTCGCAGCTTTCACTGGCTTGGCAGGCGCAGCCTCAGCCGCTTTATGAATCGCCGCGCGAATGCGCAGATACGTTCCGCAACGACACAGATTGCCGTTCATCGCTTCATCAATTTGTGCGTCAGTCGGCTTCGGCGTTTTCGCCAACAACGCACACGCCGACATGATTTGTCCGGCCTGACAATAGCCGCATTGCGGTACGTCTAGGTCTTGCCACGCGACTTGCACGGGATGCGTGCCTTCAGCCGAAAGACCTTCAATCGTCGTGACGGACTTATTCGCCACCGCCGACACGGGCGTAAAGCAAGCCCGCGTCGGTTGCCCATTCACATGCACGGTACACGCGCCGCACAAGCCCATGCCGCAACCGAACTTCGTTCCCTTGAGATCGAGTTCGTCGCGCAACACCCAGAGCAGCGGCATCTCAGGGTCGCCGTTAAATTGCTGGTTCTTTCCGTTTACTTTCAGTTTGATCATAGTTTTCTCCTCAGAACTTTAAGGCGACGTTGCATTTTACTAAGCCTCCATCACATCTGGTAGGCCGTAAAGATGACACGACCTTCGATTTGCGATAGTGATTACTGGCTCTTCAGGCCACTGCGGCGCTAAATGCATACCACGGTCCGGCACAGACGATATAGGTGCAGGGGCAGCATACAACGCCGCCATCACAGCGGCCTCTATACGCTCAAGCATTCGTCGATTTGCATCAGTACAGGCTATGAAAAGGCGGTACGCAGATAAGAGCTTGGCAGTTGCGGCTTCGATCTCGGAATGTCGAACCGTCCATTCATTGAGCATCGCCTCAGTTCTCTTCCGGTACCAGAAACCAGGCCAAATCTTCTTTCGCTCGCCACAACTCATTGCACTGGGGTCAAACACTGTATACACGCCACGGCGAAACTCACGGCGATGCTGTTTGAAACGCGCTTTGAACGAACGTGTGGTAATGCCAGCACAATAAATGACGTAGCCTTCCATATACTCAAAAGTCCACAAGTAGACGCCGGTCGAAGTCCAGACTTTTGGGTCAGCGTCCAATGACCGAGTACCTACAACATCAATTTCAGGCCACGAATATGGACCGAGCCAATCGAGGTCAAGTTGTGTGATTGTTTTCATTATTTCAATCGCGCGAAGACGCCTAACTTCAGCCTTCTGATTCGAGAATAGCTCCCTAACAGCGTATTTTGGAATTACGCGAAACTAAAGCCTCGCTTCGTCAGCCGCATCGTGCGAATGCGTTCGCCCGTCGCCGTGAAAATCGCGTTAGCAATCGCAGCGAAACCTATCTGTTAATCAAATTGATTGATCACCACTTCACGGTCGGGGAAGCTCGCTACGAGTTTCAATTGGCCGCCCATCGCCGTGACGAATTTCCGCAAGGTGCTGACGTAAATATCGCTTTGATGTTCCATTTTGGAAACTACGTTTTGGGCTTCAGCCATTTGCTCTTGCGTGAGGTTGAGCGCCTTGCGCAAATCCTCCAAAGCGATTTCTTCCAGCATTGCATTGGCGCGGGCTTGTGCTTCCGCTCGCGCTTCAGGCGGCATCTTATCCCACAATAAACGAAACGGTTTTGCCATTACAGTATTCCTTCTTTGCGTTGCGCTAAAGGTTCGTCAAAAAGCCAGTCAGATGAGCAAAAAGTTTTTCCTATAAGTAACTCGGTGTTGCGCCTGGGAGCGCCCGCATCCCTGATACCGCTGGCGAACTGTGGGGCAGGTTCTCAACCTGCCCCACGAC
>JAYSVR010000469.1:0-4014 GCA_043718445.1 Acidobacteriota bacterium
CCGCCTTGAGTTGCAGCACCCGCTCGACCGCGCGCATCCCCGTGACGGGCAATAATTCAACCAGCCTGAACGTCAAGCAGGCGCGCGAACTGTTGCAACACCTCGGCGGAGCCAACTGGTCGCGCGAACAGATCGAACTCAAAAGCGTCAACAACGGCATCGGCAGCGACAACGCTGTCGTCGAAGCTCGCGTTGAGACCGCTTTTCGTTTCAGCAAGCAAAATGGCGACTGGCGCGTCGCTGAAATCCGACTGGGCGACCGGCAGTGGGAATCGCTCGAACTCGTAGAGATTGCCGTGCGCCGCGAGAAAGAGCGTCGCACCGCCGGATTGTTGCAACGCCTGGCTGACGGCGTCGCGGCTTATCAACGCGAACAAGGCGCTTATCCGACGACGGACGAAATCGCTACGCTGTTGGATTTTATCGCGCCGCGTTATCTCGGCGACCCGATTCGCTTCGATTGGTGGGGGACGCAATTCAGTTATCGCGGCACGGCGACGAGCTATCGGCTAAGTTCCGCCGGAGCCGACCGCAAGAACGGTACGAACGACGACCTCGAATTGGAGAACGGCGTGCTGCGCGCGCAAAACGAATAGCTTATGGAATACGTAGCAACGGCTCATCAAGAACTGTTAGATCGCGCGTGGCGACGAACCCTGTTGATTTTGGCGCTCTTTGCTTTGACTCCCATCCTGCTGGTGATCGTAGGGCGATTTGCCATCAAAGAAACTTTTGATGGCGACTTGGCGACTTACTTTCAAATTACGCGGCTGCTGTATGGCGGTACGATTACCATCGGGCTTGGCATCATAGCGTTGCGTCGCCTGGGTACTATTTGGGTACGCCGTGCAAATGCCAGCGCGATTAGCAAACTCAGAAAGCTGCAAACGCTGACGATCATTACGGCGGCGTTGGGCGAACTAATTGGCATCCTCGGGTTCGTAGCGTTTTTTATCACGCGCGATTTTCAATTTTGCTGGCGCCTGGGTGTCGTCAGTCTGGTGATTATTTTGTGGTGCTTCCCGCGCCGCGCTGAGTGGGCGCGTGCGTTGGCAGACAGTGGGGCGAATAGCTAAAAGGCAAACTTATTTATGGCTTGGGGCAATAACGAAAACAAACTGAAAGCGTGTCAATCGTGCCGCGCCTTGATTCCGGCCAATGCGGCTGAGTGCGAATCGTGCGGAGCCGCCGGACATCATGTGGGCAATGCTGGCAGTGCTGCTAGTCCAGGTAGTCTGTCAGACCCGATGGCACTCTTGGGTGAGTGGCCGGTGACGATGATCTTGATGTTGGTGAACGTGGTGGTTTATGCGTGGGTGTTGATCTATCAAATGCAATTTCCCGGTGAAGGCGGCGCAGGCAATGGGTTCGCGTTTGAACCGATTCGCTTTCCCGACGTACTCGGTGCGTTCGGCTCGGTGTCAGCGCCCGAAGTACGCGGGGCGGGTGAATGGTGGCGCGTGTTGGCTTACGCCTTTTTGCACGGCGGCGTCTTGCATCTGGGGATGAATATGTACGGCCTGTGGCAAGCCGGACGCATGGCCGAAGAACTGTTAGGGCGTACGCAATATCTTGTGCTGTATGTGCTGTCAGGCCTTGGCGGCGGTCTGGTCATCATCGCGGGCAAGACCAGCGCAGTCGGCGCTTCGGGCGCGCTGTTCGGCGTGATCGCCGGTTTGTGGGCGCACTCTTATCGGCGCGACAGTGTGCTGGGCAAAGGCTTTCAGCAGTACATGATGATGTGGTTGTTGTATGGCGTAGCGATGAGTTTCAGCCCGCGTGTGAGTTGGCAAGGACATTTAGGCGGCGCGCTCGTCGGTGCGGCCCTGGCTTTTTTCGTACTGCCCGCTGAAGACCTCTTTCGCCAAAGCATGCGGCGCGTAGGTCTCACGCAAACCGTCGCGGCGCTGTGCCTGTTGGCGGTGCTGGTTACGTTCGGTTTTATGGCGCGCAATTTAGGCAGAGCGCGTGAGTCGTTCGCCGTGGTCGAAGTCTCACGCACTTTGCTGAACTTGACTGACAACCTCAGAGAACGCGACCGCTTGCAGTTAATGGCGGCGATGACTCACAAAGAAAGCATCTTGCGGCCTGAAGAGGTGAAAGGCTTCAGCGAAAATTTTACCGCCGCCTTTGGCGACGCGCCCGACAAAATCACTGAAGCCAAAATCAATCAAACGCTTGCCACAGCGCACGCCGCCGTTTGCGCCGACATCGGCACGCTGGAACGCATGCAGGTTTTAGATGCAGAGATCGGACAGGTTCAGGAACGTATGCGTACGGCCTTGCAGCCGGGTTGCGCTAAACCCGCTTTGAACGTCAACGATTTGAAAAAGGTCGAAGCGATGCGCTCTGCGGCGGAGCAAGAAAGCTATAACGCAGCGTTTGCCGATTACTGGCAATGGGTCGAAAAGCGCGCCGCACAATCCAACCAGTCGGTGGAAGGCATTCTGAGAAAATCGTGGATAGATTTTGCGCGCGACTATCTCAAACGTAACAACCCATCACCGCCTCCGCCGAAACCCGAACCAACGCCCGCGCGTTAGCTGATGACGACGTGGCACAAGATGACATCTTGTGCCACCGGCTCGAATAGGAATCACGCAATGAAGTTTGTTTTGAGTTGGTGCAATTTGATGATGGTCGGGTTATTGGCGAGCAGCGCCTTCGCGCAAACGCCTGCTGATTCCGTCGTGGCTGGTGAGCTTTCGTCAGCCAGTCGCATCACCACGCAAGGCACGCGCGAACAGGCTTATCTGCGCTTTCTCGAAGCGCGTCGCTTGCGCGCCAATGCGCAACAGCAACGCGATCAAAAACTTTTCGATCAAGCGATTGCGGCTTACCGCGATACGATTTGGCTCGATCCCAAATCCGCCGAGCCGCGCGTAGATTTAGGCGAACTCTATTTCTTCTTTCGCAATGACGTAGCCTCAGCCGAACACGAAGCTGTCGAAGCGCTCAAGCTCGACGACCAATGCGTGAACGCTCACCGCTTGCTCGCGCGGCTTTCGCTGGCGCTGTTCAAATTCAGCAGCAGCAAAGATGGCAAAGACGATAAAGAAGCCGCCGCGCAATTCAGTCGCGCGCTCAATAGTTATGAAACCGTCACGCGCCTGGACGCCAGCGACGCCGAAGCCTGGTCGCTGCTCGCTGATTTGTATCAGTCCGACTTGTATCAGGCCAAAAACGAAACGCCGCGTTATGTGCAGGCGCTCGAACGTTGGGCGAGTTCGCCGATTCCGATAGATCAGGCTTTTTATGGCTGGTTCACCAATCAGGAACTCACGCCCGACCGTGCGTTTGCCCAACTGTCGCAGGTCTATTTGTCGCAAGGCAAAAAGCGCGAAGCCTTTGATGCTGCGCGCCGCGCCTATGAGTTCAACCCTGAGAACGCGCAATACGCGGGCAACCTGATCGGCATCCTGAGCGAAGCGCAAACGGTCGAGCAGGCGCTGAAAACTTATGCGCAACTTAGCAAGAGCGCGCCCAGCGCTGCGCTCGAAATTGGTTACGGCGCGACGCTGACGCGCGCGGCGCGTTACGCCGAAGCCATCGAACGGTTGCGTCCGCACGCGCAAACCGATCCGCTCAACGTCAATGTCGTGTCGCTGCTCACGACCGCGCAACGCCGCGCCAATCAACGCGCCGCCGCCGCCGAAACCTTGAAACAAGCGATTGCCAAAGTCGAAACCGCACAACGCGCCGGACTCATTTTTGAATTGGCTGAAACGTATGAAGAGCTGGGCCGCAACGAAGACGCGCTGGCGCAATACGAATCGCTTTACGATTCACTTGCGCAATCAGGCCACGTCAACGAACGCCAACTCAACGTATTCGGTCGCGTTGTTTCAGAACTCGCGCGCTTGCATCGGCGACTGGGCAATACGGCCCGGCTGCAAACGCTTTTCACGCGTACGCGCAAGGTCACTGATGAACAGGCTTATCTGGTCGAACGCGCGCAACTCGACGGGCTGCGCGAAACGGGGAAGCGGCGTGAGGCGCTTGATTTGGTACGCG
>JAYSVR010000470.1:0-4012 GCA_043718445.1 Acidobacteriota bacterium
AATTAACGCTTGCGGCGGAGCTTCATTGGTTTGGGCTTCGCGGGTTTTGGGCAAATTGACCTGAATGCCCGTCTGCAAGATCGGAGCCGTGACCATAAAAATCACGAGCAACACGAGCATTACGTCAACCAGCGGCGTGACGTTGATTTCAGCGAGCGCAGTCTGGGTTCGTCCATTTCGCGTAGTGAATGCCATAGCAAGAATAAATTAGAGATTACCTGACAACGCGGTTAGATAAGCCTTTGCGAAAAAAATCTTTAGGTTGTTGTTTAACGACCACAGCTAAAACTCTGTTTGGGCCAAGGGGGTCGGTTTCAGTTGTAACTGATTCGGTTTGGCCGTTGCCAAAGGCCGTAACCTCAAATCCAACGTCTGAAAGCATTCGTTTCAGCGCCAGCGGAGAAGGAATAAACCAGTTTCCACCTTGCAGGCTTGACCCGGCATATTCACAAACGGAAGCTTCGTCGTTGATAGACATGGATTCAACGTGCAACACACCGCCAACTTTCAAGCAATTATAAAGATTTCTCAGCGCAATCAGCGGATCAGTAATGTGGTAAATAACTCCGAAAAAGAAAATATGGTCAAAGCGGTCAAAATATTCAGGCTGATTTAAATCGTAAACCGATAAATTCAAGGCATTTAAATTCCGCAGCCCGAACGAAGTCGCAAGATATTGGACGCACTGCGCACGTCGTTCCGCTTCGTCAATGGCTAAAACCGATGCCCCCATACGAGCAGCCAATAAACTCACCCCACCTGTCCCACAGCCAACATCGAGAAGGTTCATTCCTGCCAGATTGAGCGGAATAGAATGAAAGCAATCAAGATGGCGTGACAGCAACCAAATGTGGCGCGTACCCATTTTGCCTTTCAAAGCAAATTTCCCAAAGTCATGCTCATGCCCCCAGTGAGAATATTCGGGGCGATGGGGTTGATTTTTTTCGGCAGAAGATGACTCCACTGAGGAATCAGTCAGCGATAAATACTGCAAAATGTTTTGCTCAAACTCATCGTCTGTGATGCCAACCAGATGAGCGGTCTGAAACTCGCTCAAGTAGCTTTGTAAAATGGAAATAGACTGTATCGAAAGTTGTGGTGTTATGTTTCCCATAAACTTAATTACAAGCCGTGAGAATCAGGTAGGGCTTTGTCGTCCCGTTCAATTAAATTCAACAGCTTGAGTGAAAAACTATCCATCTCAGCCGCGAGTATCTTGATGCGATTCAAATAATGGTTGTAACCCAGCACCGCCGGAACCGCCGCCGCAATGCCTGCTGCCGTAGCGATCAACGCTTCGGCAATGCCCGGCGCTACGGCCTGAATCGAAGCCGAACTTGCCGCGCTCAAACCTTGAAAGGCGATGATGATGCCTACGACGGTGCCGAACAGTCCGATGAACGGAGCCGCACTCGCCGTCGAAGCCAGCCAGCCCAACGACTTTTCGAGCTTGGTGGTTTCTTCAATTGCCGCGCCTTGCATCGCGCGCTGTACGGCTTCGAGATTCAAGGTTCGCTGTTTTTTGAGTTCGCCCTCGGCGGCTTGCTGTAACGCCGCCAACGGGCTGGCTAAATTGGCGGAAGTAGTGTTACGAAGGTCTGATAACGAGTTAGCTTCTTTCATTGCCAAAGTGATGGCGGAGGATTGTTGGAGTGCTTTGCGAGTGGAGGTTTCTTTGGCGGTAATGATCGCCCACGAAGCCACCGAAAAAATTAAAAGTACGAGCAAAATCAGCTTGGCAATCGGGCTGGAACGCCAAAGCAACGAAACCAGGCTGGAATTTTGCGCAGCCTGATCCTGCAAAAGTGCGACAAATGACAGGGCATAAGTGACAGTCAAAGGAATGAGACTCCCCTCAAGTAAAAATTGAGCTAACTGATTAAATGATTGAACTTCTTTAGTACGGTGACCGAATTATGCCACGTGCGACACTCAAGCGGCAAAGACTGGAAGGAAGATGCTTTAACCGCTCTTTTTACAGTCAGTTAGACAAAAAAAGAGCGGGACTGCGCCTAGTGTGTTAATCGCTCAATCCCGCTATCAAGAGAGAAAAGAATGTGTTAATTGCCGCTCTGGGCAAGCTGAATCCTAATCAAAGCGCGTTCTAATTTCAATTGCGTATTTGGTAGATCAACATTTTCTTCACGGGAATTGAGCAACTGTTCGGCTTTCGTACGGGCTTCTTGAGCGCGTTTCAGATCAATTTCGTCGGGTTTTTCGGCTACGTCGGCCATGACCGAAACCTTGTCGGGCAGCACTTCGGCAAATCCGCCGCTGACGTGCATCACCCGCCGTTCAGCCCCGGCGCGATAGCACAATACGCCGGTCTTCAGTTGCGAAATCATCGGCGCGTGATCGGGCAGGATACCGAGTTCGCCATTCAGCCCCGGCAAAACGACTTCTTCGACCGTCTCGCGCAGCGCAATCTTTTCAGGAGTTAAAACTTCGAGAGTGAGTTTGTCAGCCATAATTTAGTGGCTAGTGGCTAGTGGTCTAGTGGCTAGTCGTGGCTCAGAAAAACCAGCAACTCGCCACTAGACGCTAACGACTAGAGTTACATTTTCTTCGCCGCTTCCAGCACTTCGTCAATCGTGCCTTTGAGATAGAACGCCTGTTCGGGGATGTCGTCGTGTTTGCCGTCCACGATTTCGCGGAAGCCGCGAATCGTTTCGGCAATCGGTACGAGTTTGCCTTCGAGTCCCGTGAATTGCGCGGCCACAAAGAAGGGTTGCGAGAGGAAGAGTTGAACCTTGCGCGCGCGTGCCACCGTCAGTTTGTCTTCTTCCGACAATTCGTCAACGCCCAGAATAGCGATGATGTCTTGCAGGTCTTTGTACTTCTGCAAAACCTTCTTCACGTCCGTCGCGCAGTTGTAATGCTCGTCACCCACGATTTTGGGATCGAGGATGCGCGAGGTCGAAGACAGCGGGTCTACTGCCGGGTAAATGCCCAGCGCCGCGATGTCGCGCGAAAGCACGGTGGTCGCGTCAAGGTGAGCGAACGCCGTCGCCGGAGCCGGATCGGTCAAGTCGTCGGCGGGCACATAAATCGCTTGCACCGAAGTCACAGAACCAGTCTTGGTCGAAGTGATGCGTTCCTGCAATTCACCCATTTCAGAGGCCAGCGTCGGTTGATAGCCTACCGCCGAAGGCATACGGCCCAGCAGCGCCGACACTTCAGAACCGGCTTGCGTAAAGCGGAAGATGTTGTCAATAAACAGCAACACGTCTTGCCCTTGATCGCGGAAGTATTCGGCAATCGTCAGCCCCGACAATGCCACGCGCAGCCGCGCTCCTGGCGGTTCCGTCATCTGGCCGTAAACCAATGCTACTTTCGATTTGGTGATGTCTTCGTCGTTGATGACATTGCCTTCGCGCATTTCGACCCAAAGGTCGTTGCCTTCGCGGGTGCGTTCGCCTACGCCCGCGAACACTGAATATCCGCCGTGGGCTTTGGCGATATTGTTGATCAGTTCCATGATCGTCACGGTTTTGCCTACGCCCGCGCCGCCGAAGAGGCCGATCTTGCCGCCCTTCAAAAATGGCTGTACGAGGTCAATCACCTTAATGCCGGTTTCGAGCATTTCGAGCGTCGTTGACTGCTCGTCAAAACGCGGCGCGTGGCGATGAATCGGATAGTAATCAGTCGCGGGAACCGGGCCGCGTTCATCTACCGGTTCGCCGATGACGTTGATGATGCGTCCGAGCGTACCGTTTCCTACGGGCACTTTGATTTGGTCGCCCGTATCAATCGCCTTCATGCCGCGGATCATGCCGTCGGTGGGCAACATCGAAACCGTACGCACGCGGCTTTCGCCGAGGTGCAACTGAACTTCGCAGATAACATTGATTTCGCGCGGCACTTCAAAACCTTCGCTGGTGATGCGCAACGCCTGATAAATCGGCGGCAGGTGACCTTCGGGAAACTCTACGTCAACGACCGGGCCGATGATCTGTACGACCTTGCCGACCATTCCATTCGCAGTGGACATAAGCTTTTGTCTTGCTCCTTC
>JAYSVR010000048.1:0-27598 GCA_043718445.1 Acidobacteriota bacterium
TAACGTCATCACGCTGAACGTAGCAGTACACTTGCACTCTCACCTGCGTGGTTCGGCTTGCCGTGCTTATGTCAATGACATGAAAGCGCGCATTCAAGCTATCAACACTTACTATTACCCTGATGTAATGGTGAGTTGCGGACCGCGCAACCCCCAAGCCGTCTTCACTGAAACTCCTGTTTTAATTGTGGAAGTTATTTCGCGCAGCACCGAAACCACTGATCGGCGCGAGAAGCTGGCTAACTATCGCAAAATTCCTACGCTGCGAGAATATGTGTTGATCGGTCAGCGGAAGCGCCTCGTCGAGGTTTATCGCCTGAATGATGAGGGTGAATGGGTTTACGAAATTATCCGCAGTAAAGGCGCGTTGGAACTTACCTCCATGCCCAACGGCCCTTGCGTCATCAGCCTGGATGAAATCTTTGAGGGCGTGATTCTCGCCGCCTGAATAAAGCATGCCGAACGCAGACACTCACGACCGCATCACTTACATCTTCGCGCCCGTCACCGCCGTCGGCGCGCAATGGTATTGGCAGCGTCCGGCGCTCGCCGTGCTGGCGACCGTATTCATGCTGTTTGCCGGACTGATGTTCGGCCCCGATCTCGACTTGCACAGTCGGCCTTATAAGCGTTGGGGGCCGTTGCGATTTATCTGGAAGCCTTATCAATCTGCGCTCAAACATCGTTCGGCTTATTCGCACGGGCCGTTGTTGGGCACGGTAATTCGTGTCGTATATTTTCTGGTGATCTTCCTGATGCTGGGCAGCATCGTGCTGTATCTGCGCGACCGCTATCTTTACGGTTCACAACTTTATTGGGGCGAGCAATACGACTTGTTGCGGCGCGATGTGCTGACATTTTGGGAGACCACGGAGAAGCCTTATATCTACGCCGCGTTTGCCGGAATGTGGTTCGGTGCGCTGACGCATACGGCGGCGGACGTGATCTGGTCGGGCTGGAAGAAGTTGAAGCGCGCCTTCTAACCTGTATCGCAACCTGTCAGGTTGCGTAGCCATCATCGTCAATCCCAATTTGCATGAAAGTGAATGCCTCGCAACCTGACAGGTTGCGATACAGGTTTTTAACGGCTGGTCGCCACTTGTTTTTTGATGGTTACGTCGCCGTTAAAAGTCGTTGCCGTGACTTGTGCGCCGCCCTTGCCTACCACGCCGCGTACTGTGCCGCGCCCGCCGATGGTTCCGCTGCTCAGTTGCAAGGGGAACTCAGTGTTGAGCGAACCGCTAAAGGTTTGCGCCGCGAGATTGAATTCGCTGTCAGCCGGAATCGTTAACATCACATCGCCGCTGAAACTCTGAAATTCATAAGTGCCGCCGCCGTGTAACTTGCCTTGATAGCGTACGTCGCTGCTCAACGATTTGAGGCGGAGTTCGTGCGCGTCTACGTCTTGCAGCGTGATGTCGCCGCTGACGGTTTCGGCTTCGAGGCGGCCTTGCGTTTTGACGAACAGCACATTGCCGCTGACCGAATTCGCGCGCGCGCCTTCGCCCGCCTGACGAATCGTGACGTTGCCGCTGACGGTCGTGGCGCGTACGTGGCCGCGCGCGTCTTGCACTGTGACGTTGTCGCTGACGCTGTGGGCGCTTACGTCGCCGCTGACGTTGAGAATGTTTACGCTCCCGCTCGCGGTCGAAGCCGAAGCGCGTCCGCCCAGGTTTTCGAGCCTTACGTTGCCGCTGCTCGAACTCGCCGTCGCGTCGTCTCGAATATCTTTGGCCTGAATGTTTCCGCTGGTGGCGCGCGCTGTCAGCCGCGAAGCGACTTCTTTTGCTGATACGTTGCCGCTGGTCGAACCGATGACCAGTGCGCCGCCGATGCGTTCGGCGCTGACGTTGCCGCTGGTGCTGGTCAATTTGGCGTCGCCGGTGATGTCGTGCGCCAGTACGTTGCCGCTATTGGCGTTGGCGGTCAGGCGCGCGATGGGGCCGGTGATAGTTACGTCGCCGCTGGTGCAGGATATGTTTGAAAGGATCGCGGTGCGCGGCACCTTCAATTCGTAATCTACTGAGGTGCTGTTCGATCTGCCGCGCGGATAGACCGTGCGAATTTCGATTTGCGTCGGACGCGCATTGATCTCGATGGCGACCTGTTGCCAGTCGCTTTCGTTGCGCGAACGTTTGACGGCGTTGAGTTCGACGCGAGGTTCATTCCACGAGGTGACGCGAATGTATCCGCTCGTGTTGGATACGCTGATCGTTCCGCCATCTGTCAGCGGATAGGTTTCATGCACTTCGCGCTGATCGAGGTATTGGCGATTGGTCGTGACCGTACCCGTGACGACGTTTTGCGCGAAGCCGTGAGGGATGAGTAAGCACAAGTAAAAAAATGCCAGCAGGGCTTGGCGAAAATAGGCGTGTCCTTCCGTGCGGCTTTGCCGCAGTGATGTGCGGAAAGGCTGTGCCTTTCCGACAGGGTGGCTATTGATTTTGGGGCTACGCCCCTGATGGTCGGTGATAGGCAAGCTATTGAAATTTCCCGCGCGGGCTTCACCCAGAAAGACACTGGGGGCGTAGCCCCTTAAGAAAAAGCCGCCTCGCGGAAAGGCACAGCCTTTCCGCACATCACTGCGGCACAGCCGCCAGAGAAGGGGTGCCATAATCTGCTCTAAATAAAACGAATTGATTCCTAGTTTTTTCATTTCTCGTTCACTACCTTTGGCATGATGGGAAGAGCTATTGTCCTGCCTGCATCGCCATGTCGCGCATCAGGTCGAGCTTGCGCGCGTAAGCCGCCAATAAAAACTGGCTCGCCGCTGCATCAGTAGTTGCGCCGGGTGTTTCGCCACGTAAGGCGCGACGGCTTTCGGCGATGGAGCTATCAATCAGCGCGAGGCTGCTTTGGTATTGCTGCCAGACGGCTGGTTCGAGTTGATCGCGGCGGCGCGCTACGACACGGTCGAGCAGCTTAATTGCCTGCTGGTATTCACGTTCAGCGCGCGCCAATTGATTTTGCAGCGTTTGCTCTTCGGTCAACTTGAAAGGCTTTGGCGCAGGTTGCGCAGCGAAACGTTTTTCCAATGACGGAGCGTTGAGCTTGGGCGCTAAAGATTCGGGCGCAGCGTTTGGCGATGTTGGCGGCGATGCTGGCGGCGTGGGCGTAGCCTTCACCGCCAAATTTTCTTTCACCGGTTGCGCCTGCCATTTGAAATAGAACGTCGTCGCGGCGACTGAAACGATCACGAGCGCCGTGGCGAAAGCCGCTTGTTGCCACCAATCTGAATTGGATAAGAGCCGTTGCCACCAACTTGCTTGCGGCTCAGCGACGACAGCGCGGTCTTCAGCTTGAATGCGAGTTTGAATCCCTCGCCACAGCGCGTCGGAGGGTTCGGGCGCGGTTTGTTCGTAGTATTGCGTGAAGACTTCATGCTCGCGTTCCAACTCGACTTGGCGCGCGGCGCAGGTTGCGCACGAACGCAGATGAGCGCGCAGCGCGTTGGTGCGTGCGGCGTCGAGTTCGCCGTAAAGCAAGTCTTCCAGTTCGAGTTGGTACGGTTCGCAATTCATGATGTGGCTCCTTTCGCTTCCATTAGCGGCCCAATCAGCCGACGGATTTCATGACGCGCGCGGTGCAAGTCGGTTTTGAGCTTGCCGATAGAATGACCGGTGATCGCGCTGATTTCTTCGTAACTTTTCTCGTGAAAAATTTTCAGGCTGAACACCGTGCGCTTGTCTTCGTCGAGTTGCGCGAGCGCGCGCGAAATCGCCTGTTGTAATTCACGGTCGAGCATAGCGCCTTCGGGCAGCGCGCCGGTTGCGCGAATGCGCAACGCTTCGGGCGCGTCGAGATCAACTTTCTTTTCGTCGCGCAGCTTTTGGCGATAAGACTCGCGCGCCACGTTGCGCGCAATGCCGAACAACCACGTAGAGAGCCGCGCGTCATCTTGCAAGCCGGGCAGATTGCGATAAGCGCGCACGAAAGTTTCCTGCGCGAGTTCTTCGGCGAGCGAGTGGTTGTTGACGTGTTGATAAATGAAACTCAATACCGGACGCCCGTAGCGCCGGAAAATCATGTGAAAGGCTTCTTCGTCGCCGCTTTTGGCGCGGGCAATCACGCCGGGCGCCAGCTCTGCCTGACTCATTGAACTCCTTTGGGAGTGCGGAGTGCGGAGTGGGGAGTGCGGAGTATGAAGCGCCGTGTCACGCCTATCATCGTGCGATGATTGAAACTCGAATGGTTTCGACTCAAGAATTCCATTGAACATCTTTTACAACCAGTTTTACTACTTCTGCAATCTTCGCTTCACTCCGCACTCCGCACTCCGCACTCCGCACTCGGTCGTCTCGTGTGTGTGCGCTTATGGGAAGAGGTTTCAGCCTCGGTGAAAAAAATCTGTTTTGTGTTATAACGCGGGCTATGAAGAACCGACGCATTCTAGTCACCGGCGGAGCCGGATTTATCGGCAGCCATCTCGTTGATCGCGTCTTGCGTGAACAACCCGCGCGAGTCGTCGTCGTAGACAACTTCGATGATTTTTATGCGGCTTCGATCAAGCGCCAGAACATCAGCGAACACCTGAAACATCCGGCCTATCGCTTGGTCGAAGCCGACATTCGCAATTACGACGAACTGAAAAACGTATTCGCCGAAGAAGTCTTCGACACGATTGTGCATCTGGCGGCCAAAGCGGGCGTGCGGCCTTCGGTGATTGATCCGCGCGGCTATCACGAATCGAATGTGACGGGTACGTTAAACCTGTTGGAACTGGCGCAGCGCAACGGCATCAAGAAATTTGTTTTCGGCTCTTCGAGTTCGGTTTACGGCCCGGTGGCGGCTCCGCCTTTCAAGGAAGACGCGCCGCTGATGCCGATCTCGCCTTACGCCGCGACCAAAGCCGCCGGCGAATTGATGGCGCACACTTATAGTTATCTTTATGACATGCGAATCGTGTGTTTGCGGTTCTTTACGGTTTATGGCCCGCGCCAGCGGCCTGATCTGGCGATTCATAAATTCGCGCGGCTGATTGCGAATCAGCAACCGATTCCGCTGTATGGCGACGGCACGGCGGTGCGCGATTTCACTTACGTTGACGACATCATCAGCGGCGTAATGGCGACGCTTGATTACGACGCGACGCCTTACGAAATTATCAATTTGGGCGAATCGCAAACTGTGACGGTCAGCGAAATGATCGCCTTGCTCGAAGACGCGCTCGGCCAAAAAGCCATCATTGACCGTCAGCCGCCCGTCGCCGGTGACATGCCGCTGACAATGGCGGACGTGAGCAAAGCCCAACGTTTATTGGGTTATCAACCGACGACGCCCGTGGCGGCGGGGATGCGCAAGTTCGTCTCTTGGTTCCGCAGTGCGGGCAGTGCGGCTTGAGGCTCTTCTTGAACATTAAAAAGAAAGTGTTTGACCGCGTTCCGTTACGCACATAGAATCCGCCCCGCGTTAGAAGGCTTCCTCACTTGCAAGCAATTTATTTATGGTTCGGTTTGCAACGAGAGCTTGGCAGCGCGAACTTTTCCGGCCTGACTTTTTGAATTCCACCCCGTGAATTCGCATCACCCCGATAATCAGGTAAACAACTCGAACCCAATGGTCGAACTCAATGGATTGAAGCATTTGCCCCGTTTCAGTTCGTTTTATCACGACCGAGTCCGTAAAGCCCCGTTGGCGTGTGTTCCTTTTTCGTAAGCACGCCGCTGTCCCTGACTAGCCCAACCGGCCCCGTTTTATCTAATCCCACGACGCACTTCTGCGCGACTTTCCACCAACCCAGGTTGGCCCACATTGGCAAAGCGCGCTGTGAGACTGGCACTAATCCCAGTCACCCGATTTTTCCACACTGATAAAAAATGCAGGCGGCGAAAACCATGACGCCGCGCGCTGAACCTTCTGACGCGGGTTCGCGGCTCTCTGCTCAACCGCAAGTGATTGCCCAAGGTATCGTTATGTTGAAATTGAAATTATCGCTGAATGTTTTTTCCTGTATGGCCGACGCACTGTTGCCGTCTAGCTCGAAATGGCGCGTGGCCTTGTTGAGCGCGTTGGTTGTTAGTGGCCTGGCTTGGGGAACCGGCGTGCTGCGTCATGTGGTGATGCCGGTGACGGCGCAACAGGGCGTGCTGAATATCAACACCGTCGTCGGCAGCGGGGGCAGCGGCACCGGACTGTTTGCGCAATTCAACAACGCGCGCGGCATTGCGGCGGCGAGCAGCACAGTGTTTTACGTGGCTGACACGGCGAATCATGTCGTACGCAAAATTGATACGACGGCGGGCACTTCAACCATCTTTGCCGGACTGTTAGGGCAGGCTGGAGTGAGCGGCGATGGTGCATTAGCAACAGCGGCTCGTCTCAGCAGCCCCTCAGATGTCGCGTTGGATGCGGCGGGGAATGTTTACATCTCGGACTCGGGCAATCACAAAATTCGCAAGGTAGATGCCGCGAATCTGATTACTACTTTTGCGGGCAGTGGCACGGCGGGTACGGGGCTTACGGTCACAGGCTCTTCGTTTAACATACCGCTCGGCCTTGCATTCAGCACCGCTAACAGCGACAGCCTGCTCATCGCCGACTCAGGAAATCATCGTATCGTGTCACTCAATAATCTGGCGCTCACGCCTACGTTGACCTTGATTGCCGGTAGCTCGTCGGGGCAATCCGGTTCGAGCGAGGACGGCGACCCGGCGTCGAATTCGTTGTTGAATCGTCCGACCGATGTGGCAGTCGCCACGAACAATCGCATTGTGATTGCCGATACCGACAACCACCGCGTCAGGGTGATCGCCAGCGAAGACGTACCGCGCGTACGCAATATCGTCGGCACGGGCATTTCAGGTTTCAATGCTGAACTTGGAACCGGCGCGTCCATTCAACTCCATACGCCTTCCGGCGTGAGCGCCGATGCCACCGGACTGATTTATATTTCTGACACGTTGAATCACCGCATTCGCACCGTAGACACCAATGGTTCGGTCAACACCATCGCAGGCCGCAGCGTGCAAGGTTATAACGGTGACGGTTCGCCCGCGACCAATTACAGCTTGAATTCGCCGATGGGCTTGCAAACCATCACGGTCAGCAGTGCCGTTCAACTCTTGCTGATGGATGCAGGCAACAACCGTTTGCGCAAGGTTGCGGCGGGCGCTTTATCCACCGTCATCAGTGACGGTTCGGGCGGATTCGCGGGCGATGACGGCCCCGCCGCCAGCGCGAAACTCGACGGCCCCGGCGGTTTTGCGGCCGACGCACAAGGCAATTGGTATATCGCCGACACCAACAATCAAGTGGTGCGTCGCGTGAATGTGAGCGACGGGAAGATCATCACTTATGCAGGTTCGGCAGGCATGGCTTCGGCAAGTCCGACGGGCGTGAATGGCGATGGCGCAGCAGCGAATTTGGCGACGTTGAATGCTCCGTCTGCCGTAGCCGTAGACGCGCAAGGCAATCTTTTTATCGCTGACACAGGCAATCGTCGCATTCGTCGCGTAGACGCTACTTCCAAAAATATCTCGACCGTCATGGGAATGGTGACGACCTTGCAGGGTGCTTCGGAATTGAATCAGCCGACCGGCGTGGCCGTAGACGCTTTGGGCAATCTCTATGTCGCCGACGCAGGTAATCACGTAGTCATTGCACAAAATTCCAGCGGCGGTTTCATCTTTCGCGCCGGACAAACCGGTTTGGCTGGCTCAGGCGGTGACGGTAGCCTTTTGTTGCCGCCGCCGCCGGCATCACCGCCGCGCTTGAAACGTCCGACCAGCGTGGCTGTCTCGGGTACAACCATTTATGTTTCCGATTCCGACAATCATCGCATCCGTCGAATTCGACCGAGTACCTCAGGCATCCAAACGGCCTACACGATTGATAGTTACGCTCCTTACAATTTAGGCCCAACGCAAGTGACGGTGCGTGATGGATTTGACGGGGACGGCTTGGCCACCAGTTCATCTACGAGGTTGCGTTCACCTGCGGGCATTGCTACTGACGCCGCTGGGAATTTGTATATCAGTGATCGTGGCAACGGTCGCATCCGTCGCATTGACGCAGGCACGCGCATTATCGAAACCGTTATCGGCAACGGCACGATTGGTTTCGGCGGTGATGGCGGCCCGGCTTTGTCGGCGGCGCTCAGTGCGCCGCTCGGCGTATTCGCCACTGCCACGAATGTGTTCGTCGCCGACACCGGCAACAATCGCATTCGCCGCACCAGCACCCAGCCCAATGCGGCTCCGGTGCTGACCAGCCCCGGCAACAAGACGATTGCCGAAGGCGCGGCCTTGACCTTCGCCTTGAGCGCGACCGATCAAGTCGGACAAACGCTGACCTATTCGATGACCAGCACGCCTGCGTTGCCGACGACTGCGCCGAATAACGCGACGCTTGACGCTGCGACCGGTGCGTTTAGCTGGACGCCGAGCTTTGACGTAGTGCCCAACACGACGCCGGTTAATTTCCAAGTAACTTTTACTGCCACTGATAACGTGATTCCGCCGTTATCGAATATGCAAATAATCACGATCACGGTGAATCCGGCGAATCGTCCGCCGGTTGTGGATTCAGGTGCGATTCCGGCAGCCGTCGAAGCGACGAGTGCTGCTGGCGCTCCAGTTCAATTGGTCGGCAGCGCCAGCGATCCTGATGGCGACGCGATCACTACGGTCACGTGGACTGACACGCGGCCCAGTCAGGCAGCGGTGACGATTGGTTCGACGCTCTCGATCAATCCGACATTGGCGTTAGGCGCGCATTCCATTGTGCTGACGGCTTCAGCGGGCGTGAGCGGAGCGGGCGGCACAGCGAGTACGACGGCGAGAGCCTTGGTCGTGCAAGACACAACGGCTCCCACGTTTTCCGGCACTCAGGCTGACATCACTGAAGTCATCACGACGGGTAACAGCAAAGTCGTGACGTTCACCTTGCCGACCGCGACCGATTTGGTTTCGGGCGCGCGCACCGTCACGGCGGTTCCCGTTTCGGGAACCGCGTTCCCGTTGGGTTCAACCACTGTGACGTTGACTGCTTCAGACGTGGCGGGCAACGTGCGGACGGCGACCTTCCGCGTCATCGTCAGTTGCCAAGGCACAGGCTGTGCCGTCACGAATTCGTCTAATTACAACATCGCGGCCTATGCAGGCAGCGGCAGTTACGGTAACGGCGGCGATGGCGGACAAGGCACGGCGGCGAGCTTCCGGCGTCCGCGCGGCATTGCGGCGCACACGAACGGCACGATTTATGTCGCCGATGAACAGTCGCATCAGATTCGCGCGATTGCGGCGAACGGCGTGGTCAGCCTGCTCGCAGGTGTGAGCAAAGGCTTTGTCGGTGACGGCGCAGCGGCGGCCAGTGCGCGGCTCAACAGTCCGACCGGCTTGGCCTTAGACAGCGCGCGCAATTTGCTTTACGTCGCTGACACCAACAATCAACGCATCCGCCGCATTGATCTGGTGACGAATGTCATCACGACTTTTGCGGGCAACGGCGCGGCAGGCATGGGCACTGATGGAACCGCGACGACGACTCCGCTCAACTTCCCGCAAGGCTTGGCCGTAGACAGCGCAGGCAATGTTTATGTCGCCGACACAGGCAACAGCCGCGTCGTGCGGATTGCCGGAACCGCGCTCACTACGCTCGCAGGCAACGGCAGCGTAGGCTTTGCCGGAGACGGCGCAGCAGCCAGCACAGGGCGTTTCAATCATCCGACTGGCATCGCCGTGACGGGTGATGGCTTAACGGTTTACGTGGCTGATCGCGGCAACCAGCGCATTCGCCGCATCAACAGCAATACGATCTCGACCTTTGCTGGTACGGGTGCGAACGCCACGACTGGTGACGGTGCGGTGGCGACAGCGGCGGGCTTGAACAATCCGCTCGACGTGTTGGTTGACGCGGCGAACAACGTATTCATCACCGAAACCGATGGTGAACGCATTCGCCGCGTAGACGCTGCTGACAACAAGATCAGCACCATCGCGGGCAACGGCAACACCGGTTTCTCAGGTGATGACGGCCCTGGTTTCAGCGCGACGATGAACACGCCGACCGGCATCACGCGCAACGTGGGCGGCGAGCTTTACTTCTGCGACACGGGCAACTTGCGCGTGCGTCGTTTGATTCCGACCGGCCCGACCAATCGTCCGCCCGTGCCGGATAACGTACCGAATCAAAGCCTCACAAAATCGCAATCGCTGACCGTCGCGTTATCGGCGACCGATGCCGACAGCGATCCGGTGACGTTCACGCTCGTACCCGCGTTGTCATTCGTGACGATCACGAACGCCAATCCGACGGCGCGTACGGCTTCGTTGTTTATCAATCCGAACGGCGCGAACGTGGGCGTTTACAACGTGCAGGTGCAGGCCGCCGACAACAAAGCGGCGACGGGCTTGTCATCTCAGTTCACCATCACGGTCACTGATCCGAACGCGCCGCCTAATCAGCCGCCGACCGCGCGGATGAATACGTTGCAATCCACGATCTTCGCGCCCAGCGGAGCGACGGCGGCGACGGTCAATCTGGACGGCTCGACCTCGACCGATCCCGAAAACGGCCCGCTGACTTATGAGTGGTATGACAACAACGTCAAAGTGGCGATGGGCGTGACGGCGGCGGTGCAATTGACCATCGGGCAGCACGCCGTGCGGCTCGAAGTCATAGACAACGGCGGCGCGCGCGGTTTCAGCGCCACGCAAAACATCACCGTGCAAGGTGTCACGCAAGGCAATCGCAATCCGGTGGCGGTGGCTTCACGCACTCCGGCTGACCCCATCGTCCTCGCCACCAACGGCGTAGACATCGACATCAGTTTCAACGGTTCGTTATCAACTGACCCCGATGGCGATCCGATAACGTATCAGTGGTTCAACGGTACGAATACGACGCCGTTTGCGACTACCGTGTCGCCAGTGGTTCGCTTGCCGGTGGGTAGTCACAGCGTTCGCTTGCGTGTCTCTGATAATCGCGGCGGCGTAGGTGAAAGTGCCGAACTCGCTTTCACCATCGAAGGCCCCGCGCCTGACGTAGTCATCACTGGCATTACGCCCAATAGCGGCAGACGCGGCGCGACGGTCAACGTCGTGATTGTGGGAACGGGTTTCACGGCTGACAGTCGCGTTTCGGTCAATGGTGGCGGCATCAACGCGACGACGCTTTCGGTTACGGCGACGCGCATCACGGCGCGCTTTGTGATCGCCTCGAATGCGCAAATCGGTTATCTGGGCAAACGCGCGATCACGGTGACTGATATTACTAACGGACGTACTGGCTCTTCGACGCCGATCTTCACGGTCTTACCGGTCGAATAAAGCCGTCAATCTCAACTCTCGCAAGTAACTCTCGCACGACGGGACGGGTGATTTTCACCAGTACCGTCGTTTTGTTTTTGAGAGGCATTGCAAGGCCGTGGCATCTTGAGTCGCACTTTTAGATCGGTTTCAGGTGACTGTATGGCAACCTGTTAGGTTGCCCGGTATTCAAGGGCGTCTTTCGGCTAAGAACGAACTCATTACCGTGCCACTGGCAACCTAAGAGGTTGCCATACAGTCACCTGAAAACCGATTTAATCACACCTGCTGAAACGTCCGTAGACAAACCGGCTGGACAAAATTGGTTTAGCGGCGGATAAATCGCGTGATCATCACGAAAAAATGAAAAGCGATAACGTTTCAGCGCTATCGCTGCCAATCTATCAATCAGGCAATCAGGCAATCAGGCAATCAGGCAATCAGGCAATCAGGCAATCAGGCAATCAGGCAATCAGGCAATCAGGCAATCAGGCAATCAGGTGAACCTATGAAAAAAACGATCATTACCCTATTTGTATTCCTCTTTTTGACGTTGCCCGCGCTGGCTATGCCCGTGCTGGCTGCGCCTTCTATTCGCGTAATGCTTTTGGATGGCGAAAGCGGCGGGCCTTATCACAAGTGGCAAATCGTCACGCCCGTACTGAAAAAGCAGCTTGAAGAAACCGGATTGTTTCAAGTGGATGTTGTAACGGCTCCACCCGCCAACGGTGATTTCAGCGGCTTTAAGCCGGAGTTCAGCAAGTATCAGGTGATCGTGATGAATTACGACGCGCCCGATGAACGCTGGTCGGCAGAGTTGAAGGCGTCGTTTGAACAGTACGTTAAAAACGGCGGCGGGCTGGTCATCGTCCACGCGGCTGACAATGCCTTCGGCAAGTGGAAGGAGTTCAACGAAATGATCGGCGTCGGCGGCTGGCGCGGACGCGACGAAAATTCCGGCGCTTATTGGTTTTTCAAAGACGGCAAGCTGGCTTCTGATCCAGCGCCGGGCAAAGCGGGCAATCACGGCGCACGCCAGCCCTATCAAATTACGTTGCAAGACACGACGCATCCGATCACCAAAGGCTTGCCCAAAGTCTGGATGCATCAGGGCGACGAGCTTTATACGAACTTGCGCGGGCCGGGCAAAAACATGAACGTGCTGGGCACTGCCTTTGCCGACCCCGGCAATCGCGGCACCAATCGTGATGAACCGTTGTTGATGGCGTTGAGCTATGGCAAAGGCAAAGTTTTTCATACGGCTTTGGGGCACGACATCGTGGCGCTCAGTTGCGTAGGCTTTATCACTACGTTGCAACGCGGAACCGAATGGGCCGCGACCGGCAAGGTTACGCAAAAGGTTCCGGCGAACTTCCCCACGGCGAATTCGGTCAGCTATCGCGCAGACATTGCGGCGATGGATCCCAATTACAAAAGAGGGCTGAACGGCCTGGATGCTGCGCGCTGATGATTGATAGGGATTACGCCAACGGACGATTTGCTGGTGGCACAAGACACCATCTTGTGCCACCGCACTTTTGCGAAAGTCTTATGCACGGGCAGAAATTTAAGTTGCGAGAACTGATGCCGCTGCGCAGTTGACGCACTTAGCCGAATGAAAAACAATCCGACGGTGCAGGCAATCGCGTTAATCACGTTAAATCATCATTGGTAAGTAGCATTCATGTACATTCGCAAAGTTCACATCGAAAATATTCGCTCAATCGAAAAACTGGATTGGGAAGTCCCTGAAGGCAAAGAAGCCGGATGGCATGTGTTGATTGGTGATAACGGAGCGGGGAAGTCTACGGTGTTGCGCGCGATTGCGTTGAGTTTGATCGGTACGAATGAATGGATGGGGTTGAGGCAATCTCCGCAATCTTGGTTACGGCGTGGTTGCACAAAGGCTTCAATCAGAGTGCATCCCTGGTTTGTTGATGAGGAATTCCGTAGCTTTGACCGCGCTTTGCGCGGTCGCTTTGGCCGCGCTTTGCGTCCTGAGCTTTCACCGGTTTTCAATCAGCCCTTCACGATTCAGGTTGGCGAAACAACTTTCTCGGCCAGCGATCATTCTTTTTATCAAGCCCCGCAGGAAAAGATGAATTTCGGTTTTTCGGCTGCTTACGGGCCCTTTCGCCGTTTTTCTGGTGGTGACGAAGGCAGTGAAGCCATCTTCAAATCGTTGCCACGGTTAGGCGCACATCTTTCTGTTTTCGGAGAACACTTCGCCTTAACAGAAGCATTAGTCTGGTTGCGTTCGTTGAAATTCAAGGCTCTCGAAAAGAAGCCAGAAGGGCGATTACTCGAACACTTAATCGCTTTTATCAACCAGCCGGATTTCTTGCCGCATCAAGCCAAGCTCGTTGATGTTTCTTCCGATGGCGTAAAGTTCGCCGACAGCGAAGGGAAAGAGTTTCCTGTCTCTGAACTGAGTGACGGTTATCGTTCTATTCTCAGTTTGACCTTTGAACTGATTCGGCAAATGGAGCGCGTTTTTGGCTACGATAAAATTTTCGATCCGGCTGATCCTTCCCAAATCATTGCCCCAGGCGTCGTACTCATTGACGAAATAGATGCGCACTTGCATCCGACATGGCAGCGGCGCATCGGCTTTTGGTTCCGCGAACATTTCCCGAACATTCAATTCATTGTGACGACGCATAGTCCGTTGATTTGTCAGGCGGCTGAAGTCGGTTCGATTTGGCATTTGCCTACGCCGGGCAGCGGTGAAGTGATGGAACAAGTGACGGGCGATGCGTTGAACCGGCTGCTTTTCGGCAACATACAAGATGCTTATGGCACGCAGGTCTTTGGCGCTGAAATCACGCGCTCTGAAGTCGCCAAAGTTCACTCGCAACGATTGGCGGAATTGAATGTGAGAGAGATGCAAGCCGGATTGAGTGCTGTCGAGTTACGCGAGCAAGACATTTTGCGTGCGGCGATGCCGACGACTTCGCACGAAGTCACGCCCGAATTCGCCATGCATTTTATGAAAGACGTGTTGCCCGCGATGGCTCCGATCATTGCCAAACGCAACGGCGCGAAAAAAGCTGCGAAACCGGCGGCGGCCAAAACGTCCAGCCGCAAAACTGCTAAACCGAAAGCCAAACCGAAGAGCGCCAAATGATTCGCTTACCCAATGTCAGATTGGCGGCTGCCACAACGACGCAATTGAGTGTCTGGCAGGATGAAGTGTTGGCGGCGGGCGATTATGCCGCGCAGATCAAAGCCGCCGAGAAACAATTCTCGAACCGCAACAAAGCGACGAATAAAACTTTTAAGGTGGTACGCGCCACGTTGGGGCGGATGTGTTCCGGCGCGCAACGGTGCGTCTATTGCGAAGATTCGGCGGGCATCGAAGTCGAACACATGCAGCCGAAGTCTTTTTATCCTGAGTTGGTTTTTGCTTTCGGGAATTACGTGTATGCGTGTGGGCGCTGCAATCGTTACAAGAGCAATCGCGCGGCGGTGTTTAATGCGGCGGGTGATTTGGTTGAATTGGTACGCGTTCGTAATGCTCCCCTGACGTTACCGCCGACGGGGCAACAGGCGCTCATCAATCCGCGCCGCGAAGACGCTGCGCAATGGCTGATGTTGGATTTGCGCGATACGTTTGAGTTCGTGCCGATTGCGGCGGTGGGCACGCCTGACCGCAAACGCGCAGACTTTGTGTTGAGCCTGTTGCGTCTCAACGACCCTGACATCCTCGTGCCTGCGCGGCGCGAAGCGCACGACAATTACCGCGCGCGGCTGATGGAATACCTCATGCTCCGTAACGCAGGCGCTCCGGCCAGCGAATTGAAACAACTCGTCAAAGCCTTGCAACGCATGCAACATCCTACGGTGTGGTTTGAGATCAAACGGCAAGCGCCACGTTTGGCTTCGTGGCAGCCTCTCTTTGCGCAAGCGCCTGAAGCCATGGATTGGTAAGAAAGCCTCAGCGTTTCACTTCTGCCGCACAACGAAACCCCAAACGCGGCCCCTGGCTGGTGGGCTTGGCCCATACGCGCGTAGTGGTCATCGCGTATTCTTTCGTGAAATCATACGAGCCACCGCGTACGACTTGATAAGTGCCTTGATAGCCCGCTTCGCGCGGCGTTTCCTGATCGCTGCCGGGGTAATGCTGAAAGTCGGTGGCCGTCCATTCATAGACATTGCCTGCGAGATTTAGCACGCCAAAGGGCGAAGCGGCGGGGCGATTGGCACTGACGATTTGCGGATGCGCGAGGCGCGACTCGCGCGTATTGGCATTGCCCGGCGTCCACTCGTCGCCCCACGGATAAAGGCGTATCGGCTGATTCGGTTCGCCTGCGTGATTGCCGCGCGCGGCGAATTCCCATTCGATTTCAGTGGGCAGGCGATAGAGCAATCCATCATTGTCCTTGGCGTTGCGTTGCGACGTGCGCCACGCGCAATACTCCGTCGCGTCGTTGAAGGTGACGTGCGTGACCGGCATGTCTTCAGTGTTGAGCGGAGGCGTCGCGCCGCCCCAATCGCTGGGCGCGTTGCGTTGCGTAGCCTTGACGAATTCGCCGTAAGCGCGCCGCGAGACTTCGGTTTGATCGAGATAAAAAGGCCTCACCGTTTCGGCGTGCGCGGGGTAATCGAAGCGGAAAGGTTTTTCCTGTTGGGTTCCGCTCGTTATCGCGTAATTTTTCATGGCCTCATCTAAATCGCGCCCCATGCGAAACGTGCCGCCCGCGATGGCGACCATGTCCGCCGGAGTTTTTACTGTCGCGGCGGGCGAAGGCAAGACGATGGCGTTGCCGTTCGCAGGAAAAAGTTTGGGATAAAGAAATATGCCTAAAGCAGCAAGCGCGAGTGTCAGCAATGCGACCGTTGCATAAAGTTTGCCGCGTGTCGGTGTGGGCGCTTCAGGCACGATGCCAGGGAGTGAGCCAGTCGGCACGGGCGTAAGTTGCGTCGCCCCTTGACCATCGGGCGAACTGCCGGGGATGGGCGTTGGGTTCCAACCGCGTGCATTGGTTTCAGCGGCTGCGATAAGCTCGCGCGTCGTGGCCGAAGCGTTTACATTGACGTATTGCGTCGCCGCACCGTTGGGCGCGGCGGTAATCGCCGCGCGTTGGCCCTGGGTTTTCGCGCCGAGGTCGTTGGTGTCATAAGGGTCTTTGAGTCCGAGCGCGAGCGTGTCGTTCAACGCGAGAATGGCGGCTTTGAAATCGCGCGCTGATTGATAGCGGCGATCAGGATTTTTTTGCAGCGCCTTCATCACGATGGCGTCGAGCGGCTCAGGGATTTGCGGATAGATCGTCGAAGGCGGCGGCGGCATTTCTTCGACCTGTTTGCGCCGCATCGAAACGTCAGGGTTTTCGCCTTCGTCGGGTTTGAAGGGCAAACGCCCCGTGAGCATTTCGTAAAGCGTGATGCCGAGCGAATAAATATCCGAACGTCCGTCGAGTTCGAGCAAGCCGTAATTGTGCGGCCCTTGAATCGCTTCAGGAGCCATATAGGCGCTCGTGCCGGGCGTGAGCCGCGACGTAGCCGATTCGCGGCGCTGTTGCACTTTCACGATGCCGAAATCGCTGAGCTTCATGGTTTCAGCGTCTACCAACAGCATATTGCCGGGCTTGATGTCGCGGTGGACGATGCCGGTGCGCTCTTCGCCTTCCCAGCGGTATTTGAAATTGTGCGAATAATCCATCGCGTCGAGCGCTTGCGCGAACAAGCGCATCGCGCGTTGATAAGGCATCGCACCGGTTTCGTGACGCAACACATCGGCGACGTTCGACATACGACGTCCGCGATATTCATAACCAGGCACGTATTCGAGCAGCAAAAAATGCGCGCCGTGTTCGATGGCGAACTGAATCACGCTGACGATGTTGGGGTGTTTGAGTTGTACCTGAATGTTGGCTTCGCGGACGAAGAGGTCTTGCAAGAGCGCGGCCTGGCGTTCGTTTTTGGCGGTCAGCGTTTTGACTGCGACTTGCTGTTTGTATTCGGTGAGATAGGCGCTCTCAGCCAAATAGACCTTGCCCATCCCGCCTTCGCCGATTTCCTGCGTGATGCGGTATCCGCAAACGATCTTGTCAATAAGTTCAGACTTTGGGGTTTCAGTCATCTTTAGGTTGGTCAGAGACGGGGAGAATGGGCGACAAGGAGACGAGGCGAAAGGCTCGAAAACCGCCCCGTCGCCCCGTCTCTCAGTTCGCCTAATTCTTTTTCTTTTTCTTTTCGCTTTTGGTGTCTTTGGCGTCCGCCGGAGCGCCGCCTGCGCCTTCGAGTTGTTTCAGGATGGCTTTGGCTTCGTTCTTTTTGCCCGCCGCTGTGTAAGCGTCAGCCAAACCTTTCAGAAAGCGCGGATTGCTCGGTTCGATGTTGACGGCGCGTTGGAACGAATCAGCCGCGTCGTTGTATTGCCGCAACGACATAAAGCTCGCGCCCAAATTGAACCAGGGCGACGGATTGTTTTTGTCGCGTGCCGTAGCGGCTTGAAAACTCGCCAACGCTTGCGGCCAGCGGCCTGCGCGCGCCAGCGCCGTGCCGAGGTTGTTGTGATAGGTCGCGTTGTTGGGTTCGAGTTTGGTTGCCAGCGTGAACTCTTCGATGGCTTCGCCGTTGCGGTTCGCCGAATTGAACAGGTTGCCCAGACTGTTGTGCGGGAAAGCCCATTGCTTGTCGAACGAAGTTGCGCGCAAATAAGAACGCAACGCGTCATCGGTGCGGTTTTGCATGTAAAAAATGCCGCCCATGTTCACGTGCATAAACGCATCGTTCGGCGCGAGTTTGACGGCTTGTTCGCCTTCGGCATTGGCGCGCGTGAAATCTTTGGTCTCGGCATAGACGCGACCCAAGATCGAATGCGCGAGCGCCGATTGCGGATTGAGCTTGACGGCAGTTTCGGCGGCTTGTTGCGCTTCGCCGAGTTGTTGGGCCGTGCGCAAGGCGTTGGCGAGTCCGGCATAGGCGTCGCTGGCTTGCGGATTCTTTTTCACGGCGAGGCGATATTGTTCGAGCGCGCGTTCGCGGTTGGCGCGTTGACCGGTGCGATAGAGCGCATTGGCGTAATTGTTATGCAGTCCCCCGCTATTGGCGTCGTCGCTCACGACGGGCAGCAGCGTTTCATAATCTTTGAGGGCTTCGTCATAGCGGCGCAATTCATAAAGCGCATCGGCGCGACCGCGACGGGCTTCGTGATTGTTGGGTTGTTGTGCGAGCAACTTGTCGTATTCGCTCAAAGCCGTTTTATAGTCTTTGTTATCGGCCAGCGCATCGCTCAAACCAAGCTGGGCATCAACTGAATTTGATTGCAACGCCAGCGCCTGACGATAAGCGGTGGCGGCTTCAACGTGTTTGTTTGCGGCGGCGGCTACATCGGCGGATGCCATCGCTTCTTCAAACGGCGTCGGCTTGCGCGGCGCAGGCGGCTTGGCTGTTGCTATGTCAGCCGTGGTGTTGGCGTTCGTCACGGGCTTGACCGGATCAATAGGTATGTTGGTTGGCGGAACGGTGATCGCTGGTTTAGGGGTGCTGTTGGCAACCACGGCATTTGTTGCAGCGCGCGGTGTCGGCGCAGGCCGCGTCGGCGGACGTACGGCAATGCTGCCACCGGCGCTGGCATCGGCAATCATATTGTCATTCTTGCGTGCCGTATTGCGGGCGATGAATTTGCGTACGCGTTTGATTTGTACGAGCGGTAATCGGTCTTCGCCGCCGAGGTGTCCGATTTCCTGTGCCCAGGTGTTGAAGCTGGTGAAAACGCCAGACAGGGCGAAGGCGAGAACGAGTAGGCCAACGGTGGGGACATTAAGCTTGATCTTCATAAAACTCCTTGCACGAGCGCACTGGGCGCTCAAAGCGAAACCTGCGAACGCCTGAAAACGATAGTTGCGAAGGTTCAACGCGGGGAGTGCGCCGCCATAGCCATCAGTTAGAGAAGCTACGCGAAGCCTTCAGTCATCGGTGTTGCGCCGTAGCAACTGCTGAACGGTCTAACACAGACGCGCGCATCATAGCGCAAGGTTGCTCATTGGGCGATGGAGAAAAACGATCAGCCGGTTCAGTGGGTAACGGCAGAGAAGGGCATTTTCAATTTGAGATTTGAGATTTGAGATTTGAGATTTGAGATTGGTCATGGGCAGAAGTGAGAGAGAGTCAGTCAAGTGTGGCGCTGGCTTTGGCAGAAGTAAGAGCGAGTCAGTCAAGTGTGGCGCTGGCTCAAGCAATGGCAAATCTCAAATCACAAATTTCAAATGGAAAATGGCAGGCGATTCGTTGATGACGAAACCTGACAAAAAGAAATGGTGATGGGCTGTCCTGAAGTAGGAAGGAGGGCCTGTTCTTTTATCGGGCGAGACAAGAACAGGCCCCATATTTGGAGGGCTAACAAGGAAGGGGGTCAGTATCTTTCCGTGCCATTGGGTTCGTGGGCAGGGAGGGAAAGAATACGTGCGGCGATTGAAATCAAATAACTCGTTATGGTGCGCAGCTTGATTGATATGTGTGGGTCAAGCCGGCGCGTCAGAAAACAACTCAGAGCGCGCTGTCCACAGCCCACGATCCGTGGACAACGCACCCCGCGCTCAACACTTCCTTGCGAAAGTAGAGCGCGCACCAGGTACTGCATCGAAGTGCCGCGACGATGATTAGTACCCGGCTGGAGACTTACCGCGCGTACAACGTGACGCCGTTGGCCGAACTCGCCTGAACAGCGATGCCCCGGGCGTCCAGGCAAACCGGCCCCGGTCACGTCCCGCTTGGCGCGCGATAACTCAACATTTTTTGGGTAAACACGTAGTCTCAAAGATCGCTCCTTATGGCAGCGAAAACGCTTCGTTCCGGCGGCACCAGAAACCAGAAGGAAAATTTTTAGTTAGAAGTTTAGGAAGCGGGCTGAAGGCAGACGGATACGCCAGACGTGAATCACGTCAAATACGCTAACTGGCCGAACCGCGCACTTGACGCAGCTCGAAGTCATCCCATCCACACACCAAAACCAATCCTACTCCGAACCTGATTTTTATCTCTTTAGCAAAACACGATGATTACGCTTTCAGAATTTAAGCGGGAACCGCTTTGCGCAATCTCGTTTGAACTTTGATGTTCATCGTCTTGCACCTCTAAGTGGAGGGCATAGTGAAACGTTACACACTAAAGTCCTATTCGTTTTGAATTTGTTTAGGCACTCGTTTACTAAGCGCAAAGCAGGCAATAGAGACAGGTGATTCCAGCTTTGACAAAGAAAATAGGCGTGGCTACAGTGCCCGTTCTTCGCAACAACACATGGCTTAATCAATGGATTTACGCAGAAGCGCGTTTGAACACAAAGGAACAAAGAGACAAAGGAACAAGGAAGAATCAATCAATTGAGAAAACCTTTGAACCTTTGTTTCTTTGCCCCTTTGTGATGAGTTCTGGCTGCTTTGCGTAAAACCCTTTCAATAACGCAATACACCTTTATGACCGGACACGAGATTCGCAACACCTTCCTCAAATACTTCGAACGCCACGGACACAAGATCGTCAAATCGTCGCCGTTGCTGCCTGCCAACGACCCTACGTTGCTGTTTGCCAACGCGGGGATGAACCAGTTCAAAGACGTATTCATCGGGGCTGAGACGCGCGACTATCAACGCGCGACGACTTCGCAAAAGTGTTTGCGCGCGGGCGGCAAGCACAACGACCTCGACGAAGTCGGCAAGACCGCGCGCCATCACACCTTCTTTGAAATGCTCGGCAACTTTTCGTTCGGCGATTACTTTAAGGAAGACGCGATCAAGTTCGCGTGGGAATTGCTGACGGTTGAATACAAACTCGATCCGGCGCGGCTGTGGTTTTCGGTCTTCGCGGGCGACGACGAAGTTTCAGCCGACGAAGAAGCCGTCGAACTTTGGGTCAAAGCCGGTGCGCCCCGCGAACGCATTCTCAAGTTCGGACGCAAAGACAATTTCTGGCAGATGGGCGAAACCGGGCCGTGCGGGCCGTGTTCTGAGATTCACTATTACATGGGCGACCACCCCAACGACCCCACGTTCAACAAGGCCGAATACGTCAACGGCGAAGGCGACGACACCGTAGAGATTTGGAATCTCGTCTTCATGCAATACAACCGGCAAGAGGTCGCGCCGGGGCAATACAAACTCGACCCGCTGCCTGCGCCTTCCGTAGACACCGGCGCGGGACTCGAACGCCTCGCCACGGTGATACAAGGCCATAAGATGCAAGGCCACAAAACGAACTATAATTGCGATCTCATCAAGCCGATTGTGGATTTCGCGGCACAACTATCTGGCAAGACTTACCACTATGAATCGCAAGAAGGCTTTGCCATGCGTGTCGTAGCCGACCACGCGCGCGCTACAGCCTTTGGTATTGCCGACGGAATCTTGCCGGGCAACGAAGGACGCAATTACGTGTTGCGCAAAATCATGCGCCGCGCGATTTACAACGGACGCGAACATCTCGGACTCAAAGGCGAATTCTTTTATAAGGTTTGCGAATTCGTGATTGATTTCATGAAGGATGCTTACCCTGAACTCGAAGCGCAGCGCGGATACATCACCAAGATGGTGCGGATCGAAGAGCAACGGTTTGGCGCAACACTGACCGTTGGGCTAAAGAAGTTGGAAGAACTTATTGAAAAAGAGATGCGGTGGATAAACGGCGAAAGAAAAGCCGCCATTGATCCTAAAGACCTTGCCAAACTTTATGATACTTACGGTCTCACGATTGATTTAATGTATGTAATTCTGGCTCAGGGGGGGCATTACGTAATTTGGGAAAAAATTGGTGATGAGCCTGGCGTTTGGCACATACACGATAGACGTGTCGCCGAGCTGACGGAGAAAGAATTCGAGCAGTTAGTTGCCAAGTTAACAGAGGAAGAATTCAGGCGGGTGATTGAAGGTGAGATAAAAGAGCTTCAGCAACAAAAAGGCGGCATTGCTGTTAGTGAGAGCAAGCAAGTTCAACCGTCTTATCTCGCATTACAACGCCGCAACGATACCAAGACCGAATTCAAAGGCTACGAAACGACTACGGTCAACAACGCCAAAGTCATCGCCTTAATCAAAGGCGATGAAACTGTGAACACCTTGCAAGCCGGTGACGAAGGCGAAGTCGTGCTAGACCAGACGCCCTTTTACGCCGAGAGTGGTGGGCAAGTCGGCGACGTAGGTTCGCTCATCAGCGACACCGCTACGGCGACGGTGACGAATACGGTTTCGCCCGTGCAGGACTTGCGCATCCACAAAGTCAAAGTCGAAAAAGGCAGCCTGAATATCGGCGACACGCTCACCGCGCAGGTGGATTTCGAGAAGCGCGATGCGACGCGGCGCAACCATACGGCGACGCACCTGATGCACGCGGCCTTGCGCGAAGTACTCGGTACGCACGTCAAGCAAGCCGGTTCTATCGTAGCGCCCGATTATCTGCGCTTCGACTTTTCGCATTACCAGCCGCTTAACCAGGCCGAAATCGAAGAGATCGAAAACCTCGTCAACTCTCATGTGCTGCGCAACGAACCGGTGCAAACCGACGTGCTGGCGATTGAGGACGCGATGCGTACGGGCGCGATGGCGCTGTTCGGCGAGAAATACGGTGACAAGGTGCGCGTGCTGACCGTCAACGGCGTCGAAGGCATCTTCTCAAAAGAACTCTGCGGCGGCACGCACGTACGCGCGACCGGCGACATCGGTTCATTCAAAATCACCAGCGACGAAGCCATCGCGTCGGGTACGCGCCGCATTCGCGCGCTGACGGGCAAAGGCGCGTTCGAACGCTTCCGCACGTCAGAAGGCTTGCTCGCCGAAGCCGCCAACAAGCTCAACGCCGTACCTGCGAAACTGCCCGGCGAGATCGAACGGCTGCAAGCGCAACTCAAAGATCAACAGCGCGAAATCGAAAAGCTCAAACTCAAACTCGCCCAAGGCGGAGGCGGCGCAGAAGACCAAATCACTGAAGTAAACGGCCTCAAAGTACTCGTCCGCAAAGTCGAAGACCTCGGCAAAGACGGACGCCGTCAACTGGCCGATTCGCTCTTGCGCAAAGTCGCCCCCGGCGTCGTCGTCATCGGCGACGTGATCGAAGGCAAGGCTTCGTTGCTGGTGATGGTTTCAGATGATGCCATCAAGCAGGTGCAAGCGGGCAAGATCATCAAAGCCCTACCCGGTGCGCGCGGCGGCGGCAAGCCTGATTTGGCGGAAGGCGGCGTTGAGTTAGATCAACTGGATGCGGCTTTGCAGGCTGTGTCGCAAGTTATTCAACAGATGTAGTGAGGTGTAAACATGATTTCAGTAACAGGGATTTCAGTAAAAGAACGGTTGCGTTCTGAGATAGAAACCATCAGCGACTTTCAAGCCCAACAGGTTGCCGCTTATTTACACGCGATCAAAGTGCGTGAAGGAGAGGCACAGGCCGATGACGAAGCCATCGGCGCTTTGTATGCAAAGTTCGCGGAAGAAGATCGTTTGATGGCGGAAGAAGGAATGGCTGATTACCACGCCGGACTTTTAAGAGAGGACAGCTTGTGATCGTCAAACGCGGCGAGATTTGGTTTGCAGATTCCGACCCAGTCAGAGGTTCTGAGCAGGGCGGCAAGCGACCCGTGTTGGTTTTGCAAAACGAAATAATCAACCGCTTCACCACTACAGTGTTGGCAGTGCCGCTGACGACAAACCTGCAACGTGCGGTATTGCCTTCCAGTGTTCTGATTCCGCAAGGCGAAGGCGGTCTGCTAAGTGATTCCGTTGCGTTAGGACATCAACTGCGCGTTTATGACCAAACCCGTCTATTACGACGACTTGGTAAAGTTGGGGAAGAGACGGTTGCTGCCGTTGAACAAGGCGTTTTATATGCTTTGGGGATGACAACCTTTGAGCAGCCCCCGAGCGCCTTCAAACACTGAAGGCGTTGGGTCTGGGCGATTTTGTTCACACACAGAACTCAGACTGTTTGCAGAGAACGTAACTTACCTGTAAGTCGCAGAAAGGGAGATTTCACCTTGCACAAAGTACTAGAAGCTATTTGCCAATCGCTTGATTCGCTTTCATCGTTTGTTAAAAGCTCTTCGACGGAAGATCGGTCGCTAAGGGAAGCACTTGGCTGGAATTTGCCTGCGGTAACGCGGCATGATTTAGCAGCCTTACCGGCCTCATTGGCCTCGCGCATTCGAGAAGTTAACCCAGAAGAGCTTGACGACGAATTTATTGAGCGTTTTGAAGATGTCCCCAGGCAATTAACACTACTACAAACTGAAACTATCCCTTATATGTTTAGTGGAAATGGTGGGCAGGCTATCCCCGCTTTTATGACGACGATGGGATGGTTGACTACAGCCCTCGAACCGTTATTAGGTTGGCAAACAATTCAAGACAACAAAGCGATGCCACCGCAACTCGCAAGGCGGATACGTAACACTCAAGCTGCACTGGACGCGATTGCGCCTGAAATGGAGCAGCTACAAGAAAAAATTCGGCTAATTCAAGAAGCCTATGAAACTGCCGAATCATTGCCGGCGGATTTGCAAACGTTGAAAGAGGCGCGAAGTACTATTAGCAGGTTGTCCATTGAGTCTGCTGAACTCAACGGCAAGATCGGCGAACACAATAAGAAGGCTGAGGAATCGCTCGAAGCGATAAATTCTCGGCAAGAAGAAGCTGATAAACTGGTACAGCAGTGTGAAGAAGCCTATCGGATTACAACTACCAGAGGGTTAGCTGCTGCCTTTGATGAACGCGCTAAAAGTCTAAATTATTCAATGTGGTATTGGGTGGCTGGGCTGCTAACCGCGTTAAGTCTTGGTACCTGGCTTGGCGCGCGACGAGTAGGGTTACTTTCTGAGTTGATTGCCCAAAAAGAATCTCAATGGGGTGTCATTTGGATGCACATTGCGCTGTCAGTTTTTAGCGTTGGCGCTCCTGTTTGGTTTGCGTGGATAGCAACAAAGCAGATTGGTCAACGGTTTAGACTTGCCGAAGATTACGGGTTTAAAGCAGCAGTAGCTAAAGCATATGAAGGTTATAGGCGAGAAGCAGCACGTATAGACAAAGACTTCGAGGCACGGCTTTTCTCATCAGCTCTCACCAGACTTGAAGAAGCGCCGCTCCGACTTGTTGAAAACACCGTACATGGAAGCCCTTGGCATGAGTTGTTGTCGTCTAAAATAAGCTCCAATAAGAAAAAAATACCAACAAAAGCCCCTGAAGGAAAAACTATTGAGGAAGAGGACGAGTAACCGAAAGGAAATAAATTATGGCTTTCAGCGATTACAAAAATATCTCTCAAGTGCAGAAGGAATTCGGCATCAAGTTTCAGGAAGAAAACTTTATTGATGCCGACAAACTTGAGCCGTCGCCGGGCTTTCTCTCAGAGTTTGAATTTACGCGCGAAAACATTGACGTGTTTACCTCTGAGGCTTCACGGACAGATTTGATTATCACGCCGATTTTGCGGGAAGTTTATAAGCGTTTTCATGAGCAATACTCTTTCTGGATTCAAAAGGCTTTAACTTATAACGACAAGCTGAACGGTACGCCTGATTACATGATCGCTACGCGGTCGGCGTTGGGAAAGACCGTACTCGATTTGCCGTTAGTGGTGATTGTCGAAGCCAAGAAAAATGATTTTGAACAAGGCTGGGGGCAGTGCCTGGCCGAGTTGTTTGCTGCGCAAAAGATCAATAACGACGCGGTTGCGCCTGTTTACGGGATTGTTACCGACGGCGAATTGTGGAAGTTCGGCAAGTTGGCAGGCGATACTTTCACCAGCAATCTTGCAGGTTATACCGTGGGTGATTTGGGTGAGCTTTTTGGCGCAGTTAATTTCATCTTCCTCGCTGCTTCCCGCAATACTTTGCACGTTGCCGTTTAACGTCGCTACTGAAAATGCCCTGATAAATAAAAGATAAATAAAAAACGAATAAAGGACGAACCAATGGCTGAAAAACTAAACCTGATCGAACATCTCGAAGCGAAAGAAAAGAAGCAAAGTTACGTCACGCAGATGTTCGAGATCATTTCCCCGAAGTACGATTTCATCACGCGCTTTCTTTCTTTTGGGATGGATGGCGGATGGAAGATACAGATGATGGACATGCTCAAGCTAAAAGGCGATGAGCGCGTACTTGATCTGGCTTGCGGCACGGGTGACATCACCTTTGCCGAAGCCCAGCGTTTGCCGCGCGGATTCGCAGTCGGCCTCGACATCACCAGCGGCATGATCAAAATCGCCAACGAGAAGCGCGCGCAAATGAACGTCAACAACGTACGTTTCGATCTGGCCGACATCATGCAGATGCCCTATCAAAACGCCGAGTTCGAACACGTCACGGCGGGTTACGCGTTGCGCAACGTACCCGACATTCCCGGCGCGCTGACTGAAATCAAACGCGTACTCAAACCCGGCGGACGTTTCTTCTCGCTCGATTTCGGCCATCCGCCGTTCAAACTTTATGATTGGGCGTATATCAATTACCTGATCGTGACGGGTTCGCTGACGGGCCTTATTTTGCACGGCGATGCAGACGTTTATCGCTACATTCCCGAATCGCTCAAACGCTATCCGGGACAGCGCGGCGTAGTTGAATTGATGCAACAAGCGGGCTTCGTTGATTGCGGTTACCAGCAATTCATGGGCGGCATTATGGCGATCAATTGGGGAACTAAACCGAACCACGTAAACTAAATGGCAAGGAGGTTGTATGACGTTTGCTAAAGAACAATTGATGCGTGAGATCGAAACGCTGCCTGACACGAAAGTTGAACGGGTAGCTGTTTTCGTGAATGTGCTGAAAACAGATACGACTGAAAATGACGTGCGGGCGCTTGATGCGTTGCGCGCGCAAATGGCGGAAGAAGACCGCCAGATGATGGAGCGCGCTGCGCAATATGATCCGCGCGTGCGCCTTTCGTTGGAAGAATTGCTCGCTGATTTCAAACCGGAGCATCGCCACGAAGAAACTGACTGGGGCCCGCCGGTCGGAAAAGAGGTGTGGTGAATATGGCTTACGTTCCTGAGCGCGGCGATGTCGTATGGATTAGTTTCAGTCCGCAAATGGGGCATGAGCAGGCCGGTCGTCGTCCGGCGTTGGTGCTTTCAGAACGAAGCTATAACGTGCTGCTCGACTTGGCGGTCGTTTGCCCGATTACCAATCGAGCCAAAGGCTTTTCGTTTGAGATGCCGATTCCCACTGGTTTAGCTGTGACTGGGATCGTGCTTTGTGACCACGTCAAAAGCGTTGACTGGCGTGCGAGGAAAGCTGAATACCTTTGCACTTTTCCTGAGCCTTTGGTTGAAGCCGTGAGCCTGATGGTGCGCAAACTCGTCTGATGTTTTTCAACAAATCCTATCTTTACCCATGAACAATCTTGTCACTTCAAACCTATCGCATCATC
>JAYSVR010000471.1:0-4009 GCA_043718445.1 Acidobacteriota bacterium
ATAGAGCAAGACCCAATCGAAGCGCGTTTGCCAGAGCGCGAGGGCTTCGGCGGTGAGCGCCGTCTTGCCCATACCGCCGAGGCCGGTGATGAGGGCGACGGGATGCTGATCTGAACCAATAAATTGCGCGCCCAGACGGGCGAGTTGCCACGTGCGCCCGACGAAATGTTCGTGCGCGGCGGTGGTCAATTCGTTGATCTGGTGCAAGCGCGGATCGCGCGGGTTGAGCGCAGGGCTGCGGCCCGCTTCCCACCGCAAGCCCGGATGCTCTGCTCCATAAAGCAGCGGCGTCGCGTGATCGCAGGCGGCATAACGACTCTGGTCAGTCGCCGCCAGCAACCGCTTGCGCGCCATCGTCAAGGCAGCGGCGGCGGTTTTGGGTTGCGGCTGTGCGAGCAAGAGGCGGTAAAACGCTACGGTCAAATCGCGGGCGTATTCATCGCCGACGGCATAGCGCATCGCTACGACCGCAGGCACGCCGCCCTGCAACAGAGCGTGCGCCGTGCCGGTGTATCCGGGTTGTTCGTCAACCGCGATGTCTTTGGTTGCGGTGTCAGTCGTGCTGCTTTCTTTCATGGTCGGGCTACTGACACCCGGCGTCTTGCCTTGTGCCACGGCCATAAATTCATTCCAGTCTTTCACGCGCGCGATGTCGCCGGAATGGCACGCGCTGAGAAAAAACAAACGTGGAATAAAGCCGCCCGCTTGTTTGAAAAGGCCGAGCAAGTCTTCGCCCGAAAGATGGTCGCTGCCGCCTTCGGGCTGGGCGAGTTCGAGCAGGTTCAAATGTCCGTGGCCGCTCCAATGAACGATGTGATAACCGCCGTTGCGTTCGATCTCGTCGCGCAACCGTGCGCGCGTGACGCCGTGCGAGAGGAAGTGCGCTTCGATGCGGCGCGTCGGATAGATTTCTTTTTCAAACAGCCGCAACAGTTCCTGCCGCTCTTTGCGCACCGCCAACGGCGTTGAGCCTTGCGCTTCGCCAAAGACGAACAGCACGCGCAAAGATTCGTTCGCGTTGAAATCAAGCGGCTGCGTCGCTGGCTCTTGCATGTCGTGGACTACGCGAACGAGTAGGTTGCGTTCGCCGAGCGTGGGTTTATCGGCAGACGGACGCGCAATCTCCCACGGTACGCGGGCGAGCATGGCGGCGAGTTGGTTGGCTTCATCCGTTGCGCCGGGCAACTGAATGCGCAAGGTGCGCTGCGATTCTGAGGCGTAAAGCAGCTTGAAGATTTCTGCGCCCAAGACTTGCTCGGCGATGCAGAGGCCAATCGCGGCTACGCTGGCGGCCTCGTTTGCACCTTCGGCGTAATGGCGCAGGTAATTGCGCAAGTCGAACAAGCCGCGCTGTTGCGATACGTCAATGGTTTTGAAATCGGTCAGGCGATACGCGAGTTGTCCGCCGTGCGCATCGCGCAAATCGAATTCGGCTTGGCCTGTTGCGGTATTGGCCTTGATGATGAGATCGAAATTTTCTGCCATAGCTGTCTTAACTCCCAGTGTGAAGGGGAACTGCTGAATCTTCGTTGTTCGTTGTCGTTCGTTACGGGGCAAGGTCTGAGTTACTGCGGCGCGCAGTATACGCGGCAGAGGTTGCACGACAAAGCGCGGGCTTGCTTGCGGTGCGTGAGGCTGACTATGCTGCGCGGGCAATTCCTTTGGTAAACCCACTTCACTATGAATGAATTCGACGCTTGGTGTGCGCGGTTGGCGGAGCGTTTGATGCCGCTGACCGAACTCGCCATTGAACCTCAACGCATCGCGCAAGCGGCGGTGACGTTGATCTTGCGGCCTCACGATGGCGGAGCAACCGGCTTGATTATCAAGCGCGCTGAACATCCGCGCGATCCGTGGTCGGGGCATCTGGCCTTGCCGGGCGGACGCGCCGACGCGACGGATGAAGACTTGCGCGCTACGGCCTTGCGCGAAACGTGGGAAGAGATCGGCGTGCAGTTAGACGAAAACGCCTTGCTCGGACGCCTGCCGAAACTAGTGCCGAATAGTCCGCGCTTGCCGCGCATCGAGATTACGCCGTTTGTCGCGGTTGCGCCTGCGGCCTTCTACGTTCAAGCCAATGCCGAAGTCGCCGCGAGTTTTTGGGTATCGGTGGCTACGTTGAAAGCCGAAGGGATGTCAGATCAATTCACGATGATGTTTGATGGCGCTGAACGCGCGTGGCCGGCTTATCCGTCAGAGGGCGGGCCGATTTGGGGCATCACAGGACGCATCTTGTCGGACTTTTTGCGGTTGGTTTGATTATGAAACAAAGCACTCACGATAAACCTGAATTGGCGCGGCATTTCGGTACGTTGCAAGCCACTGCGTTGAACATGTCGAATATGATCGGCATCGGGCCGTTTCTGACGATTCCGTTGTTGATGTCGGCGCTGGGCGGACCGCAGGCGATGCTGGGCTGGCTGGTCGCACTGGTGCTGGTCGTATGCGACGGAATGATCTGGAGCGAGTTGGGCGCAATGCTGCCGGGTTCAGGAGGAAGTTATATTTATTTGCGCGAAGGTTTTGGCAGCAAGACGTTCGGGCGGCTGATGGCGTTTTTGTTCATCTGGCAATTCATCGTGAGCGGGCCGATGGAGATCGCTTCGGGTTATATCGGCTTCGCGCAATATCTGGGTTATCTCTGGCCGAACGTTTCAGTCAAAGCCGTCGTCGTGGTCGTAGGCCTCGCCAACATCGCGTTGCTTTATCGTCAGATCAAACACATCGGCAAGCTGATGGTGAGTTTGTGGATCGGTACGTTGCTGACGGTGGTGGTCGTCATTGCGACGGGCGCGTTGCATTTCGATGCGGCGAAGGCTTTCGATTTTCCGCCGGGCGCTTTCAACTTTTCGCTGGGCTTTCTGTGGGGCTTGGGCGCGGCGACGCGCGTGGGTGTTTACGATTATTTGGGCTATTACGACATTTGTTATTTGGGCGAAGAAGTACGCAATCCGGGGCGTACGATTCCGCGCTCAGTGATGATTAGCGTAGTGCTGGTCGCGTTGATTTACATTGCGATCAACTTCTCGATCATCGGCGTCGTCTCGTGGCGCGAGTTCGTACCGGCGGCGAATACGAAGCCGCTGTCTGATTTTGTGGTGTCGGTGATGATGGAGCGCATCTACGGTCGTCGCGTAGCCGAGATCGTGACGTGGATGATTTTGTGGACGGCCTTCGGTTCGTGTTTCGCGTTGCTGTTGGGCTATTCGCGCATTACGTTTGCGGCGGCGCGCGACGGATATTTCTTTCGCGTGTTCAGCCGCTTGCATCCGCGCCACGGCTTTCCGCATTGGTCGTTGCTGGTGATTGGCGTGCTGGCGATTGTGGGAAGCTTCTTTTCGCTGGGCATCATCATTGACGCGCTGATCGTGATGCGGATTCTGGTGCAATTCATCGGACAGATCGGCGCGCTGAGGTTGTTGCGCAAAAAGCTGCCCGTCGAAGACCGGCCTTATCGCATGTGGCTCTATCCGTTACCCGCGCTGTTAGCACTCGCGGGTTGGCTATTCGTATTCGTCACCTCAGACCCGCGCATCATCGGCTTTAGTTTGCTGGCGTTGTTAATTGGCGTGGCGGCGTTTTTTGCGTGGTCTTATGGGCTGAAGACGTGGCCTTTCAACGAAGAGAATACGTAGCCTTACTTAGCGCAACTCGTTACACCGGCCATCCCAAATGGTTGAATGCCGCGCAGTCTTTATTGGCGAGCAACGAATAACTCCTGCAAATTCATCAACGCTGCGCGTGGCACGGTCGTTGCTAAACCGATGGAGGAACGAATTTAGCGAAATGCCCCCCCACTGTCGTAGATGCGTTCTTGCTTGAAAGGAAAGTTTGTTAAGATGCCGGTTGTCCAAGCCAGCCGTCATCACACAGAAGGCAAGTGTTACCCCTGACCGGTGCCGCGAAAACAAATATGCTTGGGCAGGGGAAGTTTATTATGAAGCGAGTATTTCAAATTTTTGCGTTTTCTCTTTTATTGAGTTTGACCGGTGCGGCCAACGGAATGGCT
>JAYSVR010000472.1:0-12712 GCA_043718445.1 Acidobacteriota bacterium
GTCAAAGCCGCCGCACTCCACAGGCTTCGCCTTCCGCGAATTACGCACAAGCCTCAGATATTTAGCCTGGCGGATTTATACCTGAAGGATTAAATGAAAAAACAAACGAGCTGGTTCTATTTGTGTCTGGTTGCCTTGGTTTGGCTGGGATTGCACCTCGGAAACGCCTCGGACATGGCAGCAGCGGTCAGCGCCGCGCCCGCTACTGTGATGGCGGCTGAAGGCTGCTCGGCTGGTATTGGCAATATCACTATTCAGCGCTCTTCCGGTGGCAATAATTTCGTCGTGAGTTGGGAAGCTCCTTCGCCTTGCCTCAATGGGTTTGAGGTGAGCCTGACGGTCATCAAACTCAGTGGGGCCGAGCGCACTGATACGAAAAAAATCAATAGTCGAACGCTGATCGCCACTTTCAGTTTCGCGGGCGATGGCGATCTCAATCCCATCAAAAAGGCCAGAGCTACGGTCAAGGGCACAGGCCTGATGGCCGCCAAAGGCACCTTGACCAAGAGTCTCGCTATCGGTTCTGGCACAGGCTCAAGCGCGCCGACGCCCGTTCCGACCTTTTTTCTGCGCGGTCAGATTCTTAACACGCAGACCGGCACGCCGCTCGTCGGGGTGAAACTAGAATTCGATATAGTGGATGTTCTCTTTGGCAGGCCAGCGGTCGAAACCAACAGTCAGGGACGCTGGGTGCAAGAGGGTTTTCCGGTGGGCAAGCAAGTGCGTATCACTGCGAGCAAGCGCTTTTTCGTGATCGAACCGGCTACGCGCACAGTGAGCGAAGGCGGCGTGGTGCAGTTCAGCGGACGACCCAACGAGATTGGCGGGACGTCACCGCCGCCCGCCGCCGCAACATTCAGCGCGACTGGGCAAGCCAAAGTGGATGACTTGGCGCAAGGCACGCAAATCCCGCTCGGTGGAGCGACGATTACCTTCAGTGTCCAAAATGCCAACGGCACCAAACCCAACATTCCCGGCCCGGTCACGACGCAAGGCAAAGGCAATTGGAACCAATCGGGTTTCACGGTCGGAGTGATTTACAAAGCTACGATTTCCAAGTCAGGTATAACGTTCTCGAATTCCACGGCGCTTTTCACAGGCAGTTCGCCCGGACAAGTGGTGAGCGATGTCGGTTTCCTCGGCACGGTTGGCTCTCCACCTCCTGCGCCCACCAAACCCTTTGCCGTCAGCGGGCAAGTGAATGTGAATAGCCAATCAATACAAATAACGTCTCCGCTGTCGGGCGCGACGATCACCTTTAAGTTGAAAAACCCGAGCGCTGCCGGAGCAGTCAATGTGCCCGGCCCGGTAACGTCGAAAAGCAACGGCAGTTGGAGCCAATCCGGTTTCACGAGCGGGGTTCAATACATCGCCACCTGCACCAGCACCAACGTGGTCTTCAGTGATGTCAGGGAAATCAACGGCCCCAGTCAGGGCGTGAATTTTCTTGGCAAAACCAAATAGTCATGACGGCGACGGGCAACACATTGAATCAGGAGGCCGATGCGAATCATGCGCGGATGTATCTCGTACCAAAAATTATGGTGGATTGGCTTGCTGCTGTGCCTGGGGCTGGCGCGTTTTGCCACGCCACGTCACGTCACAGCACAGCAAGTGGCTTTAACTTTCACGGCTAGCTTTGCTGATAAAACTATCGCACCCAGCGCAACGATTGAGGTGCGAACGAATCGTCCGCTCACGGCGAGCGAAGGCCGTCTGGCCTTGCTCGTCGGAGCGACCGACCTGACGGCTTTATGCACGGTGACGGCAGAGGGCTTGCAATACGGCCCGCCCGCGTTGCCGCTTCCGATTGGCGAAAGCGAAGTCAAAGTGTTTTTAGTTTCTCCGGCGGAAGTGTGGACGGAAGTCGCGCGCTTCAAGTTGGTCGTCGCTGCGAATGCGACGCCTGAGACGCCGGTCGCGCCAGTTGTCACTGAGGGTCAAACGCCTGTCGCTGCGAATGGCAACGGACAAGCGGCTGCGCAACCGACGCCGCTTGTGCGCCGCTTCGGTTTCGACAAGTTCGAGACGACGCCGGGCTTGAATATCGGTATGAAATCGCAATTCGCTGAAACGCATTTTCCTGACGCGAACCGGCCTGACCGTCCGCGCTTTATGGATGCGACGTTGCAAGGCACTTGGCGCAGCGAGATGGCGCGCGGCACTTGGAAGATGAATCAGCAGTTCGATCTCGTTGGTTCGAGTTTTCGCAACGAAGCCTTGCGCTTCGGCCAATTGCAACGCGAGGCTCCGCTCGTTGATTTATCGTCTTATCAAATGCAATTTCAAAATGGTACGCGTCGCTTGGTGATGGGGCATTCGAGCGCAGGCGCGCAGCGCCATTTGCTGAACAATTTCGGTTCGCGCGGATTCAACTTCACGTTGCCAATCAACACGCGGCTCGACGCTACGTTGGTAGCGATGAACGGTACGAACGTAGTGGGCTGGAGCAATTTCACCGGCCTCGCCAATCGTCGCCATCGTTTGTTTGCCGCCATCGTCGGCCTTGAATTGTTAGCCAAACGCCCCGGCGGGTTGCGGCTCGAAGGCGGCGTGTCGGATGCGTGGTTCACGGCTGACCGCGTGAATTTCAATCAGAACAACATCAATGACGGCGAACGTTCGCGCGGCGCAAGTGCGCGCGTGCTGGCGAAAAACAAATCAGAGCGCGTACGCATTGACGCGGGCTACACGCGCAGCCAGTTTTCGAATCCCGAAGACCCGCTGCTCAATCAAGGCGCGAGCCTCGTGCCTTCGCGCGTGACGACGCGTAATGCGCGCTACGCCGACGTGAGTTTCGACTTGCTGAAAGATTTCAGCTTTATCGTTACGCCGTTGATTGATCCGAACGCGCCTGCACCGGCTGCGCAAACGGTGAACGCGCAGGCTCCGCCGCCTGAAATCTTTGAGCCGAAGAAACTCAATCTCACCTTCAACTATCGCCACGAGCGCGTAGACCCGCTGTTCAAAAGCATCGGCGCGGCGGCGCAACCCGACGTAGACACCAATCAAGCCGAGCTTATCGGCACGTTTGGCGAACTGAGTTTTAGCGCGGCGCATACGCGACTGAACGACAATCTGGCGGGCATTCAAACGATCTTGCGGACGAATACGCGGCGCACGGCGTTCAACGCGACGACGCCGTTGCAAGCATTGTTTCGGCTGCGCCAATCAACTACGCCCGTGCCTAACGTATGGCTGCCGCGCCTCGGTTATGCGTTTGAACGAGTCAGTGCTTATGCCGCGTTCACGCCGTTGGGCGGCGGCTTTGACGAATTGGGCGCGCTGCCCGATCAACGCAATACGACGCACACGGCGACGAGCGAATGGCAATTCGGCGAACGTTTCAAAAATCTGCGCGTGGCTTATTCGCTCAATCACTCAATGCAAGACAACCGCGCGCTGACCCGCGAACGCGCCGACTTACAAAACTTCGTGCATGGCTTGGCGGTAGGCATGCAACCGATGCCGACTTTGGATTTCGCGTTTGAGATCAACTTTGAAGACGCCAACAACCGCGAACAGATTCGCACCGACCGTACGTTGCGTTACGGCCTGACGGCGAACTGGCAAGCGGACTTGCGCAACTCGTTCAACGTGATTTTTTCGACCATCGGGCAAGGCGATTTGGGGCGCAGCGTGCGCAATCGCAATCTCGAATTCGACCTGCAATGGAATTACAAGCTGACACGCGAGAACCCGAACAAATTCAAAAAATGGCAGGCGAATTATTTCGTTCGTTATGCGAATCGCTACGCGCGCAATCGCAATTTTCTTGATGCCTTGAACGTGCTGAATCGTGCGAACACGTTCAACACCGGGCTGAATTTTATTTTCTTTTGAAAGGTTGCCGCCGCGTCCGTAGCCCGACCGTTAGCGAGGGCTGCCTCGGCATTGCGTACTTCGATCCAACGGGGCGCACCCTTGAGGTAGCCCTCGCTAACGGTCGGGCTACGGACACGACTGCAACGACGAGAGCTTTATGGCGAGACATTTATTCGTACTTTTCTTTCTTCTTTCAGCGACGGCGTTGGCGCAAAACATCACGGTCACGCCGCGCAGCGTCAATGTTTATTCGCAAGGCGCGACGACCGTATACGTCACATACGGCAATCTCGGCGCTTATCAACCGGCTGAGACGGCGTGGTGCGGCGAGATCGAATCAGCCGCGCCTGACCTCGGATTCAAGTGCGTCAACGGTACGCTCTATGGCACGTTGCCGAGCCGTTTCAATTTGGCGCGTCGCAGCGGCACGAACGGTTACACCGACATCGTTTCAGTGCCTGGCGCAGTAGCACGCAAGGCTTATCAAGCCGCCGCCGCAGGCGAAGACTCAGAGTTTTATTACGTACGGCGCTTTCGCAACGCAGGCACTGTGCCCGCGCCCGATCAATTTGTGGTGGTGCAAATGCGTTTGAGCGGTAACGGCGCAGGCGTACCGTTTTCGTTGACCGATGTGCAGCTTTCGTTTGGCGTAGGCAATGGCCTGCGTTCGAGCGGCAACGAAGCGCAAGTCGTATTCGTTCAACCTGATGGCAAACTTCCGCCAGTGAGAGCAGAGATTAAATACACGGGGACGGGAAGATTGCGCGGACGTTGGGAAGTCGTGCGACCCGGTGATGAGTTGCCGTCGCAACGCGACCTGTTGCCAGAGGCTTCGTTGCCGCCCGAAGAGCGCGGCTCGCAAAAACGCTACGCCCAACTCGCGCGCTTTAACGTATTCCTCCCGCCCGGCGGACGCTTCACTTTGCCGGGGCCTGACAGCGCGCGCATCCCGCGCACCACGCCCGGCGCTTATTACTTGCTGTTGCGCATCGAAGCCTCAGACGACCGCGAAAATCTGGTGAACCTCAACGACGTAAACAACGGCACATCTTCAAGACCAGTGGGTGTGCAAGGTGGCGCGGCGGCGGGCTTCGCGTTGCCGACGCTGCGCTATGTCGTGGGCGGCGGCGACAACACCGATCAGGCTTTCAAGGCTACGTCATTCACGGCGCTGCTGCCGCGCGAAGGCGCGACGCTGCCGGGCCATCAACCGATTGATTTCGCGTGGGGAGCAATGCCGCAAGCGGTTTTCTATCGGCTCGAAGTCGAAGACGCGAACGGCGCTTCGTTGTTATCGGCGCTCGTCAAAAGCGACGTGACACGTTATCGCGCGCCTTCGTTTTTTAAGGCGCAAGTCGGCACGCGCGGCTTGCGTTACCGCGTCATCGCGCTCGATGCGCAAGGCGCACAACTCACAGTTTCTGAAACGCGGCGCTTTCAAGTTGCGCCGTAACCACCCCGTAACCACCAACGATCAAGGAGAAAATTATGAACCCTCGAATCACTACTTCATGGCAACGCAAGGCGCAGTTGGTTATTTCGCTTTGCCTGCTATTGAGCTTGCTGGGTGTGCTGGTCAGCGGCGATGCGCAAGAAGCGCCGCGCCCGCTCAAGGCGAGTGAAGCCGTCATCAAGGAAAACGCACAAACGCTCCGCGCCCGAGCGGGCTTCGACTTCGTCAAGGTGGGCAAGCAGATAAGGGTCGTGGAGCGCAAAACACGCCGGTTCGTCGCCCTGAGCGATGGGATCTGTGGAGGCGGTTGTAGCGCCTGCAGCTCGCTGCTTGATTTTGATGGCAAGATCAAGTGCCTCGGCTGTAATGCCAACAGCGCCTGCAAGCTCACCGGAGCCTTTTGAAACGGGTCGCGTTGTCACGCTCGACTTATCAGGCGTACCATCATCATTTGCTGAAACACGGCGCTTTCAAGTTGCGCCGTAACCACGGTCTGGCAGCACTGCCTGACACCTAACCATCTTTGAAAGGAGCTTTCCCATGTTTGCAACATTTCGTCGTCTCATCGTATTGGCTGGCTGGCTTACCGTCAGCATTGTGACTGGGGCTTATGGACAAACCCCAGCCGCGCCAGAGTTAAACCTCACGCTCGGTGAACAGCGCGTGAAGTTCGCGCCTACTCGCAGCTTTCAGGAGATGCGGCTCGATGTCGTCAACAGCGTGGGTGAAGTCGTCTTCACGCATACGACGACCGAAGCCGAGTTTGATTGGAACCTGCGTGCCTCTAACAACGAGAGTCTCACGCCGGGCTTGTATCGTTACGCGCTAACGCTCAAGTTTAGCGAAGACCTGTCGCGTCAACACACCGGGCATTTCATTGTCGAGAAAGGGCAAGACCAAATTTGGCTGACAGCCAATGAAGGTACTGAGGTGAGTGGCACTACGTTGAACGCGGCGCGCAGCGGCGGACGTTCGATTGCGGGTGTGGCCGCAGCGGACGACAAGTCGGTCAAACGCGACGTGACCGGGCGCGAGACCATAGATGAAAAAGGCAACAAGCTGACTGACAAGCAAAAGAACGCCAGAAGCGAGAAGGCGAGCTTGCTGGGTACAGCAGGCCGCATTGCGAAATTCCAGACGACGGGCAGCAGCACCGTGATTGATTCCGTGGTGACCGAAAGCGCGACGGGCAATATCGGGATTGGTACGACGACCCCGGACTATAAACTCGATGTGGAACACGGTGGCGGCACCGGCATCCGCGTCAAGTCCACCAGCAGCTTCTCCGTTGTTGACATAGATGCCTTTAGTGGTGATGCCGCCTTGCGCTTCGCGAGAGCCGGTGTGAACCAGTGGAATATTCGCAACGATCCCTCAACCGATAATTTGCAGATCTTTGAGCTAGGCGGCGGGGGATCGCGGATGGTCATTCAAAATACGACGGGTAACCTCGGCCTTGGGACGGATGCGCCCAGCTCCATCCTTGATATGGTGAGGCCGGGCGCTACGGATGTGTTAATTCGCATGGCGAATAGCACGCGGGCCTGGAGTATGGGCGTCAATGGGCCGTCTGATTTCTGGCGGGTCAGAGATAACACGGCAGGGGCAGCACGCCTTGTCATTTCGAACACCGGCCTGGTCGGCATCGGTACGACTACGCCGACGGATTTGCTTTCGGTGAATGGCACGGCGTCCAAACCCGGAGGCGGTTCATGGGCGGTGTTTTCCGATGAACGGCTGAAAGACATCAAGGGACGTTATACGACGGGCTGGCAAGCCTTGCGCAAGCTGCAACCGATTCGGTTTGAATACAAAGCCGATAACGCACTGGGTTTGAAAAACCTCGGCGAAACCATCGGCTTCAGCGCCCAGGCCGTCGCCGAGGTGATTCCCGAAGCCGTGAGCCAAACGCCGCAAGGCTATTTGCAACTCAATCAAGACCCGATTTTGTGGACGATGCTCAACGCCGTCAAAGAACAGCAGGCGATGATTCAACGGCTGCTAAAAAACAATCGGCGCTTGTCGCAACGGGTTGCGCAACTCGAACGCCAAGGCCGCAAACAGTGAGAACCAGTTGGCCGCCGAGGTCGTAAGCGCGTTGTCCAAACACGACGCATCGCGCTATCGTGCGCTCATCAAACCGCGCGTTCATCGTTTCGTATTCTGGTCGCATTCTGGTCGCATTCAGGCCGCACTCAGGCGCAACGATGAACGCGCTTCTTACGAACGACCTTTGGGGAGAAAAATCTATGCAACTCGTAAAACGCCTCGTTATCGCACTCGCCCTTGCCACCGCCGTATTCGCGCAATCACCCGAACCGCCGCTGTCCGATACGCGCCTGACCGTTCACACGCTGGTGCGCGAAGACATCTTCGCGGGCTTTCTGAACGACGATATGGAACGGCTGACGCGCGGCGAGAAAAACGCGCAGCGGTTGGCAGAAGCGCCGCGTTCGCCGATGGAAAAGCCTCCGGCGCTGGCTTGGCAAGCGGGCGCTGTGTTGTATCGCGCCGTCGCGGCGTTCGAGAACAAAAAGCCGGAAGAGTTTCAAAAGCACTTTGACCGTTCGCAGGCACTGTTCGCGCAAGCCAAACAACTGAATGCGAAAGACGGCGGCGTCGCGGCTGTGACGGGCGGCAGTTATGTTTTGTTTGCTGACCGCTTGCCCAAAGATAAACAGGCCGCAGCGTGGCAAGCGAGTTATGAAGCCTTCAGCATGCTCTGGCAACAACAAGGCGCGGCGGTGGATAAGCTGCCCGTACACATTCGCGGCGAACTGCTGGGCGGTCTCGCCGTTTCAGCACAACGCACGGGACGCGCTACAGAGTCGGCGGAGTACGTTGAGCGCATCCTGCAAGTGATGCCTGATACGCCTTACGCCAAAGTCGCAAAGCAGTGGAAAGAAAATCCGGCGAGCGCCAAAACGGCGACGATCACTTGTCTGAATTGCCACGAATCAGGGCGACTGGCCGCGCGGCTAAAAAGTGAAAAGTGAAAAGTGAAAAGTGAAAGCTGGTAACTTGGCTTTTACTTTTCACGGCTCACTTTTCTAAGTTCACTTTTCACTTTTCACGGCACTACCGTCTTTCGTGTGGGTCAAGCCAAATAGACAGGATTAACCGGATTTTCAGGATTGACGGGATTGGCTGGAATGGTTAGGCATCACAACTTTTCAGATCATCCTGTTCATCCTGAAAATCCGGTCAATCCTGTGAAATTGGTTTTCCGGCTTTGACCCACACAAATTCCGGTAGTGCCCTTTTCACTTTTCACTCATCTTCAATGGAATACGATTACATCATCATCGGCGCGGGTTCGGCGGGTTGTGTGCTCGCCAATCGCCTGACTGCCGACCCGCAGTGCCGCGTGCTGTTGCTCGAAGCGGGCGGCCCCGACAAGCAAGCCGAGATTCACATTCCCGCCGCGTTCAACAAGCTGTTCAAAACTGCGTTGGACTGGAATTACACGACTGCGCCGCAACCGCACTTGCACAACCGCGAGTTGTATTGGCCGCGCGGCAAAGTGCTGGGCGGATCGAGTTCGATCAACGCGATGATTTATAGCCGTGCCAACGCGCTTGATCACGATGCGTGGGAAATGGACGGCTGGCGTTACAGCGACATCCTGCCTTATTACAAAAAGTCAGAACACAACGAACGCTTCGAGGGCGACCGCTTTCACGGGCAGGGCGGCGAATTGAACATCGCTGACTTGATTTGGGCGAGCGAGCTTACGTCCGGTTTTGTCGCGGTGGCTGATGAACTCGGCCTGCCGCTCAATCACGATGTGAACGGCGCGGTGCAGGAAGGCGTGACGTTTTTTCAAGTCACGCAAAAAGGCGGCAAGCGCCACAGCGCAGCCGATGCGTTTCTCAAACCGGTGCTGTCGCGTAAGAACCTGAAAGTCATCACGCAAGCACTGGTGACGAAGCTGTTATTCGACGGTACGCACTGTGTCGGCGCGTCTTTCCAGCAAGCGGGTCAACACAACGGACAATTGCAACAAGTGAATGCCGCGCGTGAAGTTTTGTTGTGTGGCGGCACGATCAACTCGCCGCAAACCTTGCTGCTTTCGGGCATAGGCCCCGCCGATGAATTACGTCGTCTTGATATTCCCGTCGTCGCCGACCTGCCCGGCGTAGGCCGCAACCTGCAAGACCATCTGTTGATCGGCGTCGAATATGAATGCACTGCGCCGGGCTTGACGTTGTATAAAGCCGACGGCCTCGTGAACCTCGCCAAATATCTGCTGTTCAAAAAAGGGCCGCTGACTTCTAACATCGCCGAAGCGGGTGGCTTCATGAAATCCCGCGCATCGCTCGCTATTCCTGATATTGAATTGCTGTTCGCGCCTACGTTTTATATGGATCACGGTTTCGCCAATCCGCAGGCGGCGGGCATCTCAATTGGCGTAGCGATTCAAAAGCCTGAGAGTCGCGGGACGATTACCTTGCGCACGAACCAGCCCGGTGATGCGCCAATTATTCAACCCAATTATCTGCAAGCCGAAAGCGATCTCGCCGTCGGCATCGAAGGCGTCAAATTTGCGCGCGAAATTTTGCAGGCTCCGGTGTTCAACAGCGTACGCGGCAAGCGCATTTGGCCTGCCGAAGGCGCTGATTCAGACAGCGACATTGCCGAACATATTCGCCGCACGTCTGACACGATTTATCACCCGGTGGGTACGTGCAAGATAGGCGGCGATAAAGATAAAGAAGCCGTCGTTGATAGTGCGTTGCGGGTTTATGGCGTGACGGGCTTGCGCGTCATTGATGCGTCGGTCATTCCGCTGCAAATCACCGGACACACCAACGCGCCGACGATTGCCATTGCCGAAAAGGCGGCGGACTTGTTACTCAAGTAGCGCAATTGTCTCAGTTGCGTTACTGCGTCATCCGAAAATACGCGCCGCCCAGGCTCAACAACTCTTCGTGCGTGCCTTGTTCCACCAGCCGTCCGCGTTGCAGCACTAAAATATGATCGAACTCATTTAAGGTCGTCAGATGATGCGCAATGACGATGGTCGTCTTGTCGGCGCGCAATTGATCTATCGCCGTGTGAATCAGTTCCGCCGATTCGCTGTCTATGGCAGAAGTCGGTTCGTCGAGAATCAGCACCGAAGGATTTTTGATGAGCGCGCGCGCCAGACAAAGCCGTTGGCGCTGTCCGCCTGACAGCGTACTGCCGCGTTCGCCGATGATCGTGTCGTAACCATCAGGCAAGGCGCTGATGAATTCGTGCGCGTAAGCCTGGCGCGCGGCGGTTTCGATTTCAGCCTGTGTCGCAGCGGGTTTGCCGTAAGAAAGATTCTCTCGAATCGAAGCGCCAAACAGCAGCGCGTCTTGCAACACGACACCGATCTCATCGCGCAAAGTGTCGCGGCTATATGATTCGATGTTCTCGCCATCCAGCCGAATCGTGCCGTGCGTCGCGTGATAAAACCGCAAGATCAAATTCGCAATCGTAGACTTGCCCGCGCCCGAAGCACCGACCAAAGCTACGCGCTGCCCCGGTGCAAGCGTGAACGAAACATCCTGCAACACGCTTTCACCGTCGCCATAACTGAAAGACACGCGGTCGAATTCAATCGCGCCGCGCAGCCGCGTAGTCATCGCTGATGGCAACTCATTCCAACGTTCCGGTTCCGTATTCAAAATCTCGCCCAACCGTTGCGCGCTCACGACGGCGCGCGACAAACGTCCTGACGTTTTCGCCAGATTGCGCAGTGGCTTATACATCTCGTTGAGATAGGCGACGAAGATGAGCAACGTGCCCGGCGTCATACGACCGTTGCTGACCGCGAGCGCGCCGAACAGCACCGTCGCCCACAAGCCCACGGCCTTGAGCAATTCGACGATGCGCGTGACGGCGGCGGCTTTGCGTTCGGTTTGCAAACCGGCGGCGAGCGTTTGTTGGCTCTCTTGCTCAAAGCGTTCCTGTTCGTAACGTTCGCGTCCATAAGCCTTGACCAGTCGCACCGAACTCAGCACTTCGCTCAGGCGCGCGGCGAGTTTGCCTTCGCGCTGGCGCTGTTGCCGCGTAGTGATTTTGAGTTGTTCGTAAGAACGCAAGAGCGCGAGATATAACAGCGGGAACGTCGCCAGTACGATCAAACTCAAGCGCCAGTCGAGCCATAGCAAGATGGCGAACATGCTGGTGATCGTCAGCAATTGCGGCAACGCGAGTAAGACGGCTTCGACAAAGGCGTCTTTGAAGGCTTCGGTTTCGCCCGTGACTTTGGCGAGCAATTCGCCGGTGCGCGTGCGGTTGTGAAACGAAAGCGAAAGCCGTTGCAGGTGGGCGAACAGTTCGGCGCGCAACGAATAAACCAGCCGCTGGCCGAGATAAGAGGTCAGCCATTGCTGGCCGTAAGCAAACGCGCCGCTCAACAATGCGATGCCGAGGATGCCGAGCGACACGATAAACACCGCATAACCTTTGCCACCGTGCATCAGCGCATTCAACCAACGCCACGGCGCAGGATGTCCGATCAACAAATGGTCGAAGATGATTTTCAGCGGCCACGGCGCGAGCAGTTCCGTCGCCGCCAAACCGAGCATGCAAAGCAACGCCAATGCGATGCGGCGACGTTCGATTGAGACGAACTGCCGCAACAGCGTACGCAAGTCTGCTTGTTGGGTTGGTGTGTTCATCGTGCGTCGAGCAGGCTTTGCAGCGTGTGGAAACGAAGGAGCGGCGATGTTCGCAACAGGTTCAGCCATTCATCCAGCAAAGTGAAGGCTGCGTTATCCATTACCTGATGATGAAGCAATATGCCGATGCGGTCGGCGCGTATGATTTGTTGCGACAACTCTTCAGTGAGTTCGTTTAACGGACGCAACCTCGCGCCGCCGCGCCAGTGATAGAGGTCGAGTGTGACAGGGAATTCAGACAAGTGCGGATGATCGAACGGTGGTTGTGACGCGTCACGTGAAAGCGCGCGAAAGCCCAGTTCAACCAATGCCTGCGCGGTCGTCGCCGTGCAACGATTCCACGGAGGCGTAAACGCAGGGAACCAATTTGCGCCAAAGGCTTCGTTCATCCGCGTTTGCCCGGCGGCGAGGTCTGCGCGTTGCGCGGCGTAATCACGACTCGCACCGAACTCGCATTTCTTGCCTGTGGTTTCGTGGTTCATGTGTTGCCAGCCGTGCTGGTGCAATTCGATCAGGTCGTTGGGTTGTTTGAGCAAGTTGATGGCGCTTTCAGTCAATTGATCGGGAATGACCGCGAGGCATAAGGGCACCTGATGTTTTTTGCTCAACGCGAGCAAGCGGCGTAAAGACGGCTCGTCATCACTCACGTCATCATCACGCAGAAAGAGCGACACCGGTGTGCGTCGTTGCGCGAGAGCGCGTGCTAATTGGGTGGGCGTGACGTTCATTTTTTATCGGGCGACGGCGTTGGCGGCGGAACGGGGAGCGTGAGCGACCTGAG
>JAYSVR010000473.1:0-12696 GCA_043718445.1 Acidobacteriota bacterium
TCAACCGGATGTCACGGTACTCAAACGACGCGATGATTTTTATGCGGGCGGCCATCCGCAATCCGACGACATTTTTCTAGTCGTTGAGGTTTCAGACACAACGCTGGAAAGAGACCGGCAGCTAAAACTTCCCTCTTACGCGCAAGCTGGTATCAGCGAGGTTTGGCTCATTGATCTACCTCACGAGCGCGTAGAAATTCACAGTAATCCGCACAACGGAATTTATCAGGAAGTGCGCATCGTACAACGCGGTCAACCCGTAATTTCCCAAGCCTTGCCGCATTTGAAGTTCACGGCTGATGACTTATTGATTTGACGCCATGCTCCACACGCTCTGGCTATTGCTTTCAACCATCGCCTTTCGCCCCTACGTCTTCGTCTTCCTCGCCTTCTATCTTGTCATCGCCATCACGCACATCGGCTGGAAGCGCACCGCCGTTTACACCGCGCTGGCCTACACACTGGCGTGGTTGAGCGAATGGTCTTCGGCGGTAGCAGGTTTCGGCATTCCGTTCGGCACTTACAAATACATCAACACAACCGCTGACCGTGAGCTATGGGTCGCGGGCGTACCTTTTATGGATTCGCTTTCTTTTTCGTTCCTGTCTTATCTCAGTTGGGAAGTCGCCATCTTGCTGTTGGGCAAGCTGCAAGTCAGTCGCCTTAATCTCAAGATCGTCAACTGGGAAACCATTCGGCATTCGTGGGTGGTGACTTGGCTCGCAGCGTTTTTGATGACCTATCTCGACATCATCATTGATCCGCTGACGATTCAGGGCGAGAAATGGTTTCTGGGCAAGCTCTATTACTACCCGCAAGGCGGCACGTATTTCGGCATCACGCTGATGAACTTCGCCGGATGGTTCGTGCTGTGCGCGGTCATCCTGCGTTTGTATGGCTGGCTCGAACGCCGTTGGCTTGCGGCGTGGCAGTGGCAGGGCGCGCGCGATTACCCCTTCAAACCGCTCGGCGCAGTCGCGCTCTATCTCGGCGTAATCGGCTTCAACCTTTTCATGACGTTTTGGATTGGCGATCTTCAGTTGGCCGTGACAGATGTATTCATCATCCTGCCGTTGCTGGTGCTGTTGGCAATGGCGCTGAGACGCGGAGTGACCACCAATGTTGTGAGCGTGCGCATTCAGTAATAAAGTGCGCCTCTCGAATTCAAACAATCACAACCTGTCAGGAGGCACATTATGAAACTCGCATTGTTGCTCGCACTCACACTGTCTTTATTAACCACCGTTTTAGCTAACGCCACAGACGATCTGGACAAACAGGTCGAACACGGATACGCCGACTCGAACGGCGTGAAGATTCATTATGCCGCTTTGGGAGCCAAAGACGCCCCGTTGATCGTGATGATTCATGGCTTTCCCGATTTTTGGTATACGTGGCGCGAGCAGATGGTTCCGCTCTCGAAAACCCACCGCGTCGTAGCCATTGATCAGCGCGGCTACAATTTGAGCGATAAGCCGAAGGGGCAGGAAAATTACGACATGCGTTTGCTGGCGGGCGACGTAGCCGCCGTCATCAAGCATCACGGACGCCAAAAAGCCATCGTCGTCGGACACGATTGGGGCGGCGCGGTGGCGTGGACGGTGGCGATGTATATGCCGCAAATGGTCGAGAAACTCATCATCCTGAACCTGCCGCATATGAAAGGGCTGTCGCGCGAATTGGCGAACAATCCCGCGCAAGCCAAAGCCAGCCAATACGCGCGCAACTTTCAAATGCCGGACGCGCATACAAAAGTAAAAGTCGAACAACTGGTCGGTTGGGTGAAAGACCCTGAAGCTAAAAAGAAATATCTCGAAGCCTTCGGGCGCTCTGATCTCGAAGCGATGCTCAACTATTACAAGCAAAATTACCCGCGCGAACCTTACACCGAAAACAAGGCCGAGGTGCCCAAAGTGCAATGTTCGGTGTTGATGATGCACGGCTTAGACGATTGGGCGCTCTTGCCGGGCGCTCTCAACAACACGTGGGAATGGTTGGCGAGCGACCTCACATTAGTCACCGTTCCGAAGGCAGGGCACTTTGTTCAGCAAGATGCTGCGGAATTTGTTACTAAAAACATAAAAATGTGGCTGACACGCTAAAGGACTTGTGGTAAAAGCCTGTTCGCATATGCAGCATCCCTGCTGCCCTTTTCCAGCACTCCCTTCCCTTTACTCACTGTGCTGGCTTGGCGGACATAGGCAAACGAAATTCAATTCTTGTAGAAAATTTCTGAGCGAGTATCCACCCCCACACACACATTTTGTTTGCACGCGCGTGGAGATTCGGTGACCGGTGACTGAGGTGTCCTGTGGTGACTGCCGAAAGCGAACAATATACAACCATCGAAGGAAGCGTTCTTAACTACCGCTATCAGATTGACCGCATCTTGAACGACAAGGGCGGGATGGGGGTGATTTATCAAGCCACCGATCTGAATTTGCGCGGTACGGTCGTGTTAAAGAAATCGCGCTTCGTGGACGAACAATCCCGCGCGGCCTTTGAACGCGAAGCCCGCCTGCTTTACGGCTTGCGCCACAATGCGCTGCCGCGTGTGATTGATTACTTTCTGACCGAAGACCAAAGCCAGTTCTTTGTCATGGAATTCATTCCGGGCAAAGACCTCAGCGAACTGCTCTCGATGCGCATCGAACGCGGCGAAGGCCCGTTCCCCATGGATCAGGTGCTGGACTGGTATGAACAACTGCTCGAGGCGCTGCATTACCTGCACACCCACGAACCGCCGATCATTCACCGCGACATCAAACCGCAAAACCTGAAGCTGATGCCTAACGGCCAAATCATTCTGCTTGATTTCGGTCTGGCAAAAGGCTCAGTCGGCGGCATGACATTGGGCGTGAGCATTCAAGGCTATACGCCGAATTACGCACCGCTCGAACAGATGCGCGGCAGCGGCACTGACGCGCGCAGCGATATTTATTCGCTCGCCGTCACGATGCACTGCTTGCTCACAGGGCAGATGCCGCCCGATGCTGTCTCGCGTGCCATTGAAACGTTGAGCGCCCAGCCCGACCCGTTGCGCGCCGTACGCGACATCAATCCGTTAATCCCTGAAGTCATTTCTGAAGCCATTCGAAGCTCTTGTTCGCTCAATCAAAACGAACGTCCGCAAACCGCCGCCGTGATGCGCGAAATGTTGCGCCGCGCGCGCGCCGGTTTTCTTAAGGGTACGCCTTCGCAAAAACAAATCGAGGCGACACCCAGCGTTGCACCGGCAACCGCCGCCAAGCCGGTGACGCGAGCGCCGGTCATAGAGAAATCAAAATCCGTCAAATCCGCGCCCTCACCTGTTACGCCGCGTCCGCAACCTGCGCCTGCTCCTATGCCTGCGATGGTCACTGTGACTCCCATCGTCAACACCATCGGGCAGGAAACCCAGGTGGACGAAAAGCCCGCCGCGCGCGTCGCTGTCGCAGAAGCCGCTTCCGCTCAAAGCTCGTCGGCGTCCAACGGCAAGGCGGCGTCAGAAAACGGCAACCATTTCGTCATGGCCTTTGCGCCGGTGAAGACCGGCAAACACGGCCTAGTCACCATTCCGCCTAAAAACGGCAACGGCAATGGCAATGGACATTCGGCGAAAGAGCTAACCGCAGAAGCAATCGTAACTCCGGCGGCGGCACTGGCAGGTAACGTACAAGACACTGATGAGATGCCGGTCGTCGTTATTGAGCCGGTGATTGAATTGCAGGCCGCACCGCCAGTAGTAGAAGCGACCGCACCGACGCCTGCGATTGAGGTGGCCCAAACTGCGCCTGAACCACAAGCCTTCCGCCCGACCAGTATTGTCGTGATCGAACATTTCGACGACAGCAAAGACGCGGTCAACGGAAAGCCAAACCATCAGGCAAATAATCATCATGCTGAAGTTCAAGCCCGTCCTCCGGTTCAAGCGCCTACGCCCAAAGTCGAACAGCGCGTAGCCATGCCGGAAATCGCTCAGGTCAAAGTGCCTGCGCCGCCGCCGCCTGCGCCGCCACCGGTGTATCGTGCTTTCGATAGCGATTCGTTGCGGCGTGCGCGGCAAGCGGCTGACAACCTGGACAAGCCTCGCCCCATCATCGTCAACCAGAAAAAAGCGCGCGACGAAGAAGAACAAGAAGTTAAGTTATCGAATGTTGATCCGAGACACGGCGCGAACCTCTTAACCGTTGCCGCAGATTCCGGCTTGCGCTCTTTCACCGAAGTCATAGGCTTCGGCGTCAGGCTCGAAATGCACGCGATTCCCGGCGGTGAATTCATGATGGGTTCGCCCGAAAAGCGTGGTTACTCCGACGAATTCCCGCAACACAAAATCACGATTTCGCCGCTTTACATCGGACGCTATCCGGTCACACAAAAACAATATCGCGCGGTCATGCGTACCAATCCGAGCAGCCATCTCGAAGACTCGCATCCGGTCGAGACCGTCACCTGGGACGACGCCGTCGAATTTTGCCGCCGTCTCACTATCGCCACCGGACGTATCTATCGCCTGCCCACCGAAGCCGAGTGGGAATATGCCTGCCGCGCCGGTTCGATGACGCTTTATAACTACGGCGATGACGAAGACCTGCTGAACCAATATGGCTGGAGCTTGACCAACGCAGGCAACCACACTCATCCGGTCGGCGAAAAGAAACCCAATGGCTGGGGCTTGTGCGACATGCACGGCAACGTCTGGGAATGGTGCCTCGACTGGTACGATCAGATGTATTACCTGCAAAGCCCCAACGTGAATCCGAACGGCCCGACCAAAGGAACTTCGCGCGTCTTGCGCGGCGGCTCGCGTAAAAGCCTGCCCAACTATTGCCGCAGCGCCACCCGCAGCAATCACCAACCCGATCAACGCGATCCCTTAGTTGGCTTCCGCGTCGTGTGTGAGGCAAGAGAGTTACCGGGTTAATTGAAATTGAAAGGGTGAATGGGTGAATGGGTGAATGGGTGAATGGGTGAGTTGATTAACTTGTCACCTTGTCACCTTGTCACCTTGTCACCTTGTCACCCTGTCACCCTGTCACGCCGTCGCCCCGTCGCCGTATCGCCGTTGAGTCTTCCGCCATTCGCTGTTACGCTGCGCGCCGTTCAACCACAACGTATTTCCAACTACATTCAAGGAGTCTTTCACGTGACCGCATTCTGCTTTCGGTTCGCCCTTTGTTTATTGTCGCTGTGCGTCGCAGCACTCGCCCAAACGCCACCTGCTGCGCCTGCCGCACCGGCTAAACCTGCTGAGTTAAAAGTCCCCGTTGGATTCACCGCCAACGTATTCGCCGCCGATGTTGCCAGCGGACGCCTGATGGCAGTCGCGCCCGATGGTGTGTTGATGGTCGCCCGCCAAACTAAAGGCGATGTCGTAGCCTTGCCCGATCAAAACAAAGACGGAAAGGCCGACAGCGTTGACGTAGTCGTCAGCGGCCTGACGCGCCCGCACAGCTTGGCTTTTCGCAAAGGCTATTTGTATATCGCTACGAACCCATCGGTGCTGCGCGTGAAATACGCCAACGGCAAAATCGTCGGTACGCCCGAAAAGTTCGTTGACTTGCCGGTCTCGACCCAGACGACCGCGCATAAATCGCGCACGATCAATTTCGACAAAAAGGGTAAGTTCTATGTCTCAATCGGTTCGTCGTGCAACATTTGCGAAGAGCCTGATGCGCGACTCACGACCATTTGGGTTTATAACGAAGACGGCACGGGCGGACGCCAGTTCGCCAAAGGTTTGCGCAACTCCATCGGTTTTGATTTCGATGCCAAAGGCGTGCTGTGGGCGAACGATATGGGACAGGATGGACTCGGCGACGACAATCCGCCCGACGAAATCAATCGCGTCGAAGACGGCAAGCATTACGGCTTCCCTTACTATTTCGCCAACAATCAGCCGAACCCCGGACTGACCGACGCGAAAAGTTCGCTCAAGGCCAGCGAAGCGACGCCGCCCGCCTTCGAGATTCCGCCGCACTCATCGCCCATTGATATGCGCCATTACACGGGCAAAGCCTTCCCTGCGGCTTATCGCGGTGCGCTGTTGCTGGTGCTGCATGGTTCGGGCGGCAATTACAAAAAAGAACGCATTCCCGGTCGCGTCGTCCGCGTAGTTTTCAAAGACGGCAAGCCCGTCGCGCTGGAAGATTTCGTCACCGGATTCGTGCAAAACGGACAAGTGCTGGGGCGTCCCGCCGGCGTAGTCACGGGCGCAAATGGCGAGCTTTATATCTCAGACGACAACAAAGGTTTCGTCTATCGCATCACCTACAACAAATAAGGAGCAACGCACGTGAACCAATCATCAACCCTGCGTCGCCTTCTGTCTGCGTTCGCGCTGCTATGCGCAACCAGCGTTATGGCCTTCGCTCAAACCGCCAGTACGTCCGCACCCAATCCCAAAATGCCTCATCCCAAAATGAATGACGAAGATCGCGCCAAAGCCCTCAAGTGGCTCGACGAGTCATACGCCCAAACCATCGCCGCCGTAGAAAAACTCAGCGACGCGCAATGGTCGTTCAAGTCCGCGCCCGAAAAATGGTCAGTCGGTGAAGTCTTCGAACACATCATGATGGCTGAGAGCTTGCTCTTCGGTCAGGTCGAAAAAGCATTGGCCGCACCTATCCGCGAAGACTGGGTGGAAAAGACCAAAGGCAAAACTGAGTTCCTCGAACGCGTCATGGTCAAGCGGCAAGGCAAAGCGCAAGCGCCTGAATCCATCGTGCCTTCAGGCAAAATTGCGCGCGCCGAACTGATGGTAAAACTCAAAGAAGCGCGCGCCCAGACGCGCAAATTCGCCGTCGAAACCAAAGCCGAATTGAACTCGCATACGACCGATCACATTTTCCCGGTGTTCAATACGCTGAGTGCTTATCAGTGGCTGGTTTACATTCCGCTGCATAACCTCCGCCACAATCAGCAGATCGAAGAAGTGAAGGCACACGCGAATTTTCCGAAGCAATAGCGCCTTGATACGCTGTAGTAGAATGCCTGCACGATGAACTTTCTGATAAGGAGATCGTTCCGCAATGAATCTGGAAGTCGCCATTTCAGTCAACGGCGTGCCAATACGATTGACGGATGAAAGATGGTGGGACCACATTCTGGACAAGCGGCCTTATCTGAACCGTTATTACGACGAGGTGCTGGAAGCCGTAGAAAAACCGCTGGTGGTTTTGCGCGGTTACAAAGGAACATTGATTGGCGTTTTGCCGGTCGGAAGAAAGCAATATCTGCACGTCGTTTACAAAGAACTGAGCCGTGAAGATGGCTTCATCATCACGGTCACGCTGGAAGATGACTACAACAAAAGGTTAGTGATATGGCGAGCCGACGAACACTGAAAACGAGTCCGAATCAATTGATGCTGTGCGCAGTCAACCGGGTGAAAATCCCGAACTTGCCTTTTCGCGCCGAATACGATGCGAAAGTAGACACCTTATACTTGCGGTTCCGTGATGACTTGCAAGCGACGCGCAGCAAAAGCGACACCGCCAACGGCGTGGTTTATGACTACCACGAAAAGACGCTCGTAGGCATTGAAATCCTCGAAGCCTCAGCAGACTGAACCAAACATCGCGCTATGATTATGAACACCCGCCACGCCCTTTTATTGATCGCTCTCGGTTCGGTAATAACGCTGGCGCAACCACGCGCGACAAAACTTTCTAACCCGCAAGCCGCCGTTGAATCAGCCAGCAACTCGCTCACGTTCACGTGGGCGAAAGCGGCAATCAGCAACGCTACTTTCAGCGTCGAAGCCAACAACACTCGTCTTAACTTTCAACTCGCAGAATTAGTCACACGCTCTTTCAGCGATGCGCTAGGCAAAGGACAAGAAGCTCGGCAAGTCTGGCGCGCGAGCGGTTTGCGCTATGAACGCGAAGTGCGGCTTTACCATGAAAGCTCAGTCATCACGCTTAGCGGACGCTTCGTCAACGAATCAGCCAGCGACATTCGTTTGGGTACGACCCAGCTTTTACAACTCGCTGAAAACGGTTCGTGGCAAGTCGGCGCAATGACCGAAGCGCCCGCCGCCGTTTTGAATCCGGGCAAGCTGGCGCAAACGGCTACGTTGCCTTTTGCGGGAACGCTCGCCGAGCGCGATTACACCAGCGTAGGCGTGATTGCCTTCGCCAGCCGTGTGCCGCGTGCGGCTTTGCTGATTGGATACATTCGCGCTGACGAAGCCAATCCTGATCTGACGGCGCAATACGTGCGCGGCGCAGGCGGCGTGAAACTCGCGCTCACGTCGCGCTTTATGAATCGCGTCATCGCTCCCAAGCAAACCGTCGAACTCAATCGCGTTTATTTGTCGGCGGGCGAAGACGTGTATGCGTTGCTTAACGCTTATGGCGACGCGATGGCGAAAAGTGCGGCGCTGCCCGTGCGCACCGGCCCCGTCGGCTTGTGGTGTTCGTGGTACGCCCACCGCATGGAAGTCAGCGAAGAAAACGTTTTGGCGAATGCCGCCGTTGCCGCGCGACATTTCGCACCGCTCGGGTTTGAATACATGCAAGTAGATCACGGCTGGCAACGCGGCGACGTCACGGGCGATTGGGTTACGAACGAACGCTTCCCACACGGCCTGAAATGGCTGTCAAACGAGTTGAAAAATAAATACGGTTTGAAACTCGGCCTCTGGATTTCGCCGACTGACGTAGCCGATTCAAGCCAGTTTTATCAGCAACATCCCGACTGGATGCTCAACGGCGAAGACGGCAAACCCAAAGTGCATTGGCGCTGGTTCTGGAAACCGAACCCTAACTGTTATCAGCTCGATATGTCGCGGCAAGATGCGTTCGATTACACGGCGGCGACGTTCAAGCGACTCGTTGACGAAGGCGTCAGCTATTTCAAAATTGATTTCATCGGCGGACAGAACAAAGAGATTTTCTATCCGTCGAACAATCAACTCACACGCGGCTGGCCTGAGTTGCGCCGCGCGATGCAAGCCGTACGCGCAGGCGCGGGCGATGCGTGGGTGCGCTATTGTCAGGGGCCGCCGCTGCTGGCTGCGGGCTTAGGCGATGGTTCTTATGGCGGCGACGACACCGGCGATGCGGGGCAAGCCGGATTGTTTCGCTTGCTGCGCGACAACGCACGCATCTTGGCTACGAGCTTTTGGGTAAGCGAACGAGTTCACACGCGCGAAGTCTGCGACATGAGCATTCGCATGCACGCCGACATCGAAGAAGCCCGCGTACGCGCCGCGCTGATGACGCTCGCCAATGCGAGCATTTCGTGGAGCGACGAATTGCAATACCTGCCGCCTTCGCGCATTCGGATGATGCAACAATGCATGCCCCCCGGTAATCCGCCGATGCGTCCGGTTGATTTGCTCGAGCGTGAAGTGCCTTCGATCTGGCATATCAGAACGAAGAACGCGGCTGACAGTTGGGACGTCGTCGGCCTCTTTAATTTCAACGAAGACCACAGCGAACCGCGTCGCGTCCGTCTGGCTGAGTTGGGTTTGGATGAAAAGGCTGAATACGCCGTGTTTGAATTTTGGGAAGAAAAATTCATCGGCGTCATCAAAGGAACAGCCGAAAAAGGCGAAATCGAATTGACCTTGCCGCCCGCGTCTTCGCGCATCCTTTCAATCAGGCGTTTAACTGGCAAGCCGCAATTGATCGGCACTGACATGCACGTGTTGCAAGGCTTTCACGAACTCAAACAAATCGCATGGGACGAAAAAGCCATCGCGCTGTCAGGTTCGTTCACGCGCATGCCGGGCTTATCGAGCAAAGCTTTTTATTATGTGCCGTCGGGTTACGCGCCGAAGTTTGAATTTCCGCTCAAGCCAACGTCCGCACGTTTGACGCACGTCAGCGGCAATGTGTGGATGCAAGAGATTGAGTTCAAACAAAAAGACTTGGCGTGGACGATTCCGTTTGAGCAGGTCAAGCAAGCTACGGTAAAAGAGCCGAACGAATAAGGAGCAATCATGTCATTCACTCGCATGGACGAAAGCAGCACCGCCGACTGGATGCAGATCGGTAAAGAAGTCGCAGTCAGGCAAGCCGGAATTTCCGCGACCATCAAAGCGATGCTCTTGCAACTGGCCGAACAGACCGATGGATTCGCTATCAATCAATTGCAACATTGTTTGCAAACGGCGACGCGGGCCGAACGCGCAGGCGCTGACGAAGAAATGATCGTCGCTGCGCTCTGCCACGACATCGGCAAAGTGATTTCGGTGGCGAATCATCCGGCGATTGCGGCGGAGATGTTGCGGCCTTACGTGTCGGACACGACTTATCAGATCATCCGCACCCATCAGGATTTTCAGGGTCGGCACTATTACGCGCTGATGGGCAAGGACGCGAACGCGCGGGCGCAATATGCCGACGAGCCGTGGTACGCGCTGGCCGAACAGTTCACTGACGAGTGGGATCAAACTGCATTCGATCCGGCGTATGACACGTTGCCGTTCGGATATTTCGAGCCTTTGCTGGAAAGCGTGTTCAGCAAAAATCCGTTTGCCACGCTGGCCGCTTGAACTCCGAAAGATTTCCGCCACGAGGAAGCACAAAAAACACAGAAAGGATTTTTGTGTTTTTTGTGCTTCTTGGCGGCAAGCCTGATTAGTTTCCCCAACCGAACCACCTAACCTCAAATAACTTTGTTTCGTACTATTCTTTTGGCTAAGTGCCTGGTTGACGCTTTCAGAAACGCTGTGCTAGCTTGCCGATGCTTTCATCAACAGCTTTTCTTTCATCGTTTTAAGGACAAATTTTGGCTGACGAATCGCTCAAAAAGACTGCGCTCAACGCCGTGCATCGGCAGGCCGGAGGCAAGATGGTTCCGTTTGGCGGGTGGGATATGCCTGTCACTTATAGCGGGACGATTGACGAACACATGGCCGTGCGCACCGCTGTCGGCCTGTTTGACGTGAGCCACATGGGCGAAGCCGAAATTCGCGGCGCGCAAGCCTTGCAAGCGGTTCAGCACCTCAGTTCAAACGACGCGAGCAAGCTACAAGTCGGACAAGCGCATTACAGCGGATTGCTCACGCCGCAAGGCACGTTCATAGACGACCTGCTCGTACACAAAATCAGCGACGAGCATTACTTCCTCTGCATCAATTGCAGCAATACCGACAAAGACGTTGCGTGGATGGCTGAGAACACCAAGCAGTTCGACGCTGAAGTCATCAACATCAGCCCGAGCTATACGCAACTCGCCCTCCAAGGGCCGCAGGCGTTGGCGACCTTGCAAACATTGACCGAAGTCGAACTTTCCGCCATCAAGTATTACTGGTTCGCGCACGGCACGGTTGACGGAGTGCCCGCGATGATTGCGCGCACGGGTTATACGGGCGAAGACGGCTTTGAAATCTATTTCGACCCGAACGAGTCAGAAAACCTCTGGCACAAGTTGATGACAGCCGGAGCCGCGCACGGCATCAAGCCTTGCGGACTGGCGGCGCGCAATACGTTGCGGCTCGAAGCCAAGATGGCGCTTTATGGCAACGACATTGACGACACAACTACGCCGTATGAAGCCGACCTCGCATGGATTGTTAAATTGCAAAAAGGCGAATTCATCGGACGCGACGCGCTCATCAAGCAAAAAGAAGCAGGCGTTACGCGCAAGCTCGTCGGCTTTGAAATGCTGGCTCCGGGCATCGGACGCGACCATTACCCCGTGTGGATTGGCGATGAACAAGTCGGCCATGTGACTTCGGGCAGCCCTGCGCCGTATTTGAAAAAGAACATAGGACTGGTTTATTTACCCCTTGCACAAGCGGAAGTCGGTCAAACCTTTGACGTAGAAATTCGCGGCAAGCGCGTCGCGGCGCAAGTCGTAGCGACGCCGTTTTATCAACGTAGCAAGTAAGCGATATGCCAATGCTCAACACGTCAACAACAAGTTCTGTTGCACGACTTCAGCCGCTGCTCGAAGAGGAGATCATCTATCCTGACAGCGATGGGGAGCCTATGTCAGACAATACCGAACAATGGGATTTGATGGTGCAAATCAAAGGCAATCTGGATCGGTTGTTGCGCCACGATTTCGTAGCGAGCGACTTGTTGTGGTATCCGGTAAAAGGCCGTCCTGACATTCGCCTTGCGCCGGATGCCTTCGTCGCGCTCGGTCGTCCGAAAGGTTATCGCGGCTCTTACAAACAATGGGAAGAAGACAATCAGCCGCCGCAAGTCGTCTTTGAAATATGGTCGCCCGGCAACACCGCAGCGCATAAACGCGACAAGCTCGCTTTTTATGAACAGTACGGCGTGCAGGAGTATTACACCTTCGACCCGTTCAGCATCGCGCTCGCAGGCTGGCACAACCATGGCTTAGGCGGCTTAGGCGGCTTAGGCGGCTTAGGCTTCGTGCCGATTGAAGACATGCGTGGCTGGGTTAGCCCGCTACTCGGTGTGAGTTTCGATATTGCGGGCGATGAGTTGGTGATGCATTTCCCGGACGGCAGGCCGTTCCTGAAATTGCTGGATATGTTTGATGATTACGACGAACAACTGGCACAAGCCGAAGCAGAGCGCGAAGCGAAAGAACGCGCTTTCGCAAAGTTACGCGAGTTAGGCATTGATCCCAACTCGTTATGAATAACCTGAACTCAAACTAACAACCAAAAGAGGATGCAACTTATGGCGGATTTTCCAGACAATCTGCAATACACCAAAGACCACGAATGGATTCGCGTGACCGGCGACGAAGGCGTCATCGGCATCACCGACTTTGCCCAGGAAG
>JAYSVR010000474.1:0-12689 GCA_043718445.1 Acidobacteriota bacterium
CCGAGGCGGGACAGGTTTATGGCTGGATCGTGACCATCGCCAGTCCGCTCGGCATTGTGGCCGGCGGACGCATCGCCGATGCGTTGATCGAACGCGGACGGCGCGAAGCCACTATGCTCGTGGGTTTGTTTGCGGCGGTGGTCTATTACGCTGGCGGCATCTTTTATCCGCTGATGCCGAGCGGCCAACTGGCGGCGGCCTTTTTGATTCCGGCGGCGTTTTTCACCAGCATGCCTTTCGGCGTCGCGCCCGCCGCCATTCAACAAATGATGCCGAACGCCATGCGCGGACAAGCCTCGGCAATTTATCTTTTCGTCGTCAATCTCATCGGCCTCGGCATCGGGCCGACGGCGGTCGCGCTGACGACCGATTACGTTTTCCGCGACGATCAAATGGTCAACTATTCGCTGTTGATCGTGAACACCGTCGCACATCTGGCGGCGGCGCTGCTGTTGTGGGCGGGGCTGAAACATTTTCGCCGCAGCCTGGATCGTTTGCAGGAATGGAATGCGACGCACGCCTGAAACCCGCACCGCGCATTGAAAGGAAAAAATTATGATGCTTCAACAAATCGCAGACGGACGCACCGATTTGGTGTTCGATTATCTAGCTGCCGGTCACGCGGCGACTGAGGCTGACAGCGATGGCACATCTCTGTTGCAATGGTGTGCTTATTACGGAGACGTGAGCGCGATCAAGCATTTGCTCGCGCACGGTGAAACGCTAGCGTCATTGGGCGAGAACTTCGACCTCAACGGCGCAGCCTTTCACGGACATTGGCAACTCTGCCAGTTCCTAATTGAAAGCGGAGCCGATACCAATCATTGCGACGCGGCTACGGGCGAATCGCTGCTGCACGCGGCCTTGTGCAAAGCCAACAGTCCCGCGCACGAACTGGTCATCAAGGTCTTGCTCGCGCACGGAGCCAATCCGAATTGCGCTACGAAACCCAACGTCGAAACGGGCGGATTCATGCGCGACTGCCGCACCAAAGGCGAAACGCCGCTGCACCGCGCGGCGGCATTCGGCAGCGAAGCGACGATTCAAATGCTGCTCGACGCGGGTGCAGTGATTGACGCCAAAGATATGAATGGCGATTCGCCGCTCGGTTGGGGAAGTTGGTATACGCGGCCTGACGCGATCTTGCGCAAGCTGTGTTACGGCAGCTTTCATATTCGCCCCGAACGACAAACGATGGACGCCTATCTGCGCGGTACGCCTCACGTTTAATTCAATTGATTGGGGATTACTTTTTTCACGTAGGTTCCAAAGCGCCAAAACGCCCTGTAACCATCGGTAGTTAGAAGTCGTGATTGTGGCACCTGACAGAGGCTTACGCCGCGATACGGCATAAACACCTTTTCAAACAGGGAAAACGTAAACGCCTTCAACCGTTGGAGCAGTCCCCATCAATTGAAGGCGTTTTGTTTTTGACCTGAAGCCTGCGCGCTAAGAATTAAATCCATAGCTGCTCTTGGTCTCGTCCAGGCGTTCGAGGGCGAGTTTCATTCTCGTCTTACTCAGCGGACTTCTTCGACTTAGGCCGCATGTTTGCCGCCAGTACTTTCTTGCGCATACGAATTGATTTCGGCGTGACTTCGACCAATTCATCGTCAGCGATGTATTCAATCGCGAGTTCCAGCGTCATGTCGCGGATGGGCACAAGGCGCAAGGCTTCATCCGCCGACGAAGCGCGCATGTTGGTGAGTTTCTTTTCGCGGACGATGTTGACGTCGAGGTCTACGTCACGGGCGTTTTCGCCGACGATCATGCCTTCATAAACCTGGGTCTGCGGTTTGATGAAAAGCGCACCGCGTTCTTGCAGGTTAAAGATCGAATAGCCCGTCGCAGCCCCCAGACGGTCGGCGACCAGGCTGCCCGTGCCGCGTCCCGCCATTTCGCCCTGCCACTTGCCCCAACGCAAAAACAGCGTATTCAACAAGCCCGTGCCTTTGGTTTCGGTGAGGAACTCATTGCGAAAACCGATCAAGCCGCGCGAAGGGATTTCAAATTCCATGCGTACGCGCCCGTGACCGTGGTTGACCATCTTGGTCATCGTACCCTTGCGGCGTCCCATGGCTTCGGTGACGACGCCGATGAATTGATCGGGTACGTCAATGACCGAAAGTTCGATGGGTTCCTGCGTTTCCCCGTTTTTCTTTTGCGTGACGACTTGCGGACGCGCGACGTTCATCTCGTATCCTTCGCGCCGCATTTGTTCGATCAGGATGGCGAGTTGCAATTCGCCGCGTCCTGACACTTGAAAGCGGTCAGGCGAATCGGTTTCGTCTACGCGAATGGCGACGTTGGCGAGCAACTCTTTGTCGAGCCGTTCCCGAATCTTGCGCGAGGTGACGTGCGTGCCTTCTTTGCCCGCGAAAGGCGAATTGTTCACGCCGAACGTCATCGAAATCGTAGGTTCATCTACCACGATGCGCGGCAACGGTTTGGGGTCAGTCACCGAAGCAATCGTGTCGCCGATGTTGATGCCTTCGAGACCGGCGATGGCGATGATGTCGCCGCTCGCTGCCGTTTCGATGGGCGTTTGTTTGAGTCCGTCAAAGGTATAAAGCTGCGAGATTTTGGCTTTCTCTTGCGCGCCGCCGTGTTTGCATACGGTCACCTGGTCGCCCACGCTGACCGTGCCGTTAAAGATGCGACCGATGGCGAGACGGCCTACGTATTCGTTGTAATCAAGATTGGCGATCAGCACTTGCAACGGTGCGCTTTCGTCGCAACGCGGCGGCGGAATCGTTTTGAGAATTTGTTCGAACAGCGGACGCAAGTCGTCGCTTTCGTCTTCGAGCTTGTATTTCGCAATGCCGTCGCGCGAGATGGCATAAAGAATCGGGAAATCAATTTGTTCGTCGTCGGCGTCCAGATCAATAAACAGGTCGTAAACTTCGTTGACGACTTCTTCGGCGCGCGCGTCTTGCCGGTCAATTTTGTTGATGACGACGATGGGTTTCAGCTTTTGTTCGAGGGCTTTCGACAAGACATAACGGGTCTGCGGCAATGGGCCTTCTGAAGCGTCAACGAGCAGGACTACGCCATCGGCGAGCTTGAGCACGCGCTCGACTTCGCCGCCGAAATCGGAGTGTCCCGGCGTATCGAGAATGTTGATCTTGGTGCCGTGATATTGCACGGCGGTGTTTTTCGCCATGATCGTGATGCCGCGTTCACGTTCGAGATCCATCGAATCCATGACGCGCTCGACCATGCGTTCGTTGGAGCGGTAAAGGCCGGACTGGCGGAGCATGGCGTCAACGAGCGTAGTCTTGCCGTGGTCTACGTGAGCGACGATGGCGATGTTGCGAATGTTAGGAATAGGTGAACTCATTAAAAATTATTGCTTTCGGGTGGCTGATGCAGCCGGAAAATAAGCTGGTAAGCCGTATGCTAACAACTGAGATAGGCTTTGTCACACCGCATTTTTTGAAGGAGAAAGAGCGCCTTGCTGACCTTTCCGATTGAGACTGACCTTTACACGCGCACGTTCGCGGCTGAGATTGACGTGTTGGCCGACAACTCGTTGTTCGTACGCGGCGAGTTGCAAGACCAGCGCGTTACGTTGGCGCACCAGTGGACGTTGCGCACGCCTGCTTACGAAGTGCTTGACGCACAAGCGCAACAACTCGCGGGTGACGCCGCACAATTCGCGCCGGAACTTTGTGAACGCTACGCCGCCATCGCGGGCGTACGCATCGGGCGCGGCTTCACGAAAAACATTCTCAACGCGCTCGGTGACTTGCCCGGCGCGCAACAACACCTGCTGCTCGCGCTCGAAATGGCGCGCGTAGGCCAACAGGTTTATCAATTTCCGCCCGAACTCGACGCACAATTTCCGCCGCACGATGATTCAACGACCGCCGTCGCGCGCGCCGCGTGGCTGAAAGACCGCGCGTATATGGGCGACCTGATTGACTCTTGTTACACCTATCGCAACGAAACCGCTGACTTGTTCGATACGCGCACGGTGCGCTGCGGCTTTGACGCTACGTTGACGCGCCCGCAACCCGGCGACCGGCGCGCGTTTTGGCGCAACAAACGCTTGACGATCACGCGGCAAACGGATGGCTTCGCGTGCGAAAGCGCGATGGAAGATCGCATTCATGACATTCTGATTCGTTTTGATTTGTCGGGCGAGGGACTGATTTCAAACGCCACGAGTCGCGGATTGCGCTTGCCTTATCACGGCATTTGCGAAGACCCGCAGCTACGCACAGCGGGCTTGAACGGATTGTGCGTCACGTCGGCTTACGTCAAACAATTTGCCGAACACGTTGGCGGCGCGACGGGTTGCACGCATTTGTTCGATCTTTCGATGGATTGCTTGCGGCTGTTCCAGTTTGGCAGACGTAGACCTGAGTACCGTCACAGGGCTTGAGACACTAATTTCACCGTAGGCCTTCCACCATTGGCATTGACACGCTCTACCGATCGCAAGGCAAGCTGCCCGAAGTGTTCCTGCGCGGTTGTGGCGTACCCGAACAATTCATCACCTACGCCAAGTCACTGGTTGCCAGTCCCATTGAGTTCTATTCCTGCTTTATCAGCTACAGCCACGCAGACAAATCGTTTGCGCGGCGGTTGCACAACGACCTGCAAGCGCAAGGCATTCGCTGTTGGCTGGATGAACATCAGTTGTTGCCGGGGGATGACATTTACGAGCAGGTAGATCGGGGCGTGAAGCTATGGGACAAGGTGTTGTTGTGTGCTTCGGAACACTCGCTGAAAAGCTGGTGGGTGGATAAGGAAATCAATACCGCCTTCGTCAAAGAACAGCGGCTTTACAAAGAGCGCGGCAGTAAGGTGCTGTCCCTCATTCCGCTTAATCTCGATGGTTACTTGTTCAGTAGCGCGTGGCAAAGCGGCAAAGCCGAAGACGTCAAAGCCCGCCTGGCCGCCGATTTCACCGGCTGGGAAACCAACAACGCCAAGTTCGACGAACAATTCGCCCTGGTCGTCAAAGCCTTGCGCACTGATGACGGAGCACGCAAACCCGCGCCGCCCGCAAAGCTGTAAGACCGGGCGGTGGCGCGCCGCAAAATTTTTCACGATTCAGAACGAAGCCCGCAAAACGCTTTCGCAAATCAGCGGACTGGCACGACGGGATGCTGGGCGCGTATTTCCAGCCTGATACGCTGTCTATAAAGATTCGCGGCAACGGTAGCGTAACCTTGCCAAGGTTGCGCTGATGGTCAGGCGAAAGGTTGATTCAAAGGCGAGCCTGACAAATACGAAGCCGCGCCCATTCCAACCGTTCCGCAGCAAGGCTCGCAACTTGAATAGCGCAACTTTGGCGAAGTTGCGCAACCGTTGCCGAGTCATTCTTTACGCTGCCAATGCCGCTGCGACACGCTTGCGCAAGAGCGGCAACACTTCTTCGGCAAACCACGGATTGCGTTTGAGCCACAGCCGATTGCGCGGACTCGGATGGGGCAGCGGCAAAAAGCTGGGCAGGTATTCGGCGTAATTCGCTACGGTCTCAGTCAGCGTAGCCTTGCAGCGAGCTTTCAAGTAATAAGCCTGCGCGTAACTGCCGATCAACAACGTCAATTCGATTTTCGGCAAAGCCTTGAGCAGAGGCGGATGCCAGAGCGGCGCACATTCGGGACGCGGCGGCAGGTCGCCGTTTTTACCCGTACCCGGATAGCAAAAGCCCGAAGGCACGATGGCGATGTTGCGTTCGTCGTAAAACTCGTCGCGCGTCATTTGCAGCCATTCGCGTAAATTATCGCCCGATGGATCATTCCACGGGATGCCGGTTTCGTTGACGCGACGACCGGGCGCTTGGCCGACCAACAATAGCCGTGCGTGGGCATGGGCGCGCAAGACCGGATTGGGCGGATGCGGCAGGTGCGCGGCACATACCTGACAAGCGCGGATGTCAGTCAGCAATGATTTGAGCTTGTTCATTGGCGCACCAACGAAAGAGCGTTAAGACTTCAGCATCTCTGCCAGATTCTGGAAGGGCGTATTGAAACTATCTTTGACACTGTCAGGGCGCGCCGTCGTCGAGCGAGCCTCTTTGTCAGCTTTCGGTTCGCTTGCTTGCAGGGCTTCAGCTTGAATGGGCGCAGGCTCAGGTTGCTGCGTTTCGATAGTGCGTACGCGATAAATGGAACGCTCGAACATCGGTGTCATACGAGTCCAGTCGCCCGTGGCGTGAGGTTCGGCGATGAGGCGTTGCATGGCTTCGACTTTTGAATCGAGGTCGTCGAGATAAGACAGCAGCAGGGCTTCGGGCGTCGAAGGCAATTTGGGCGAGCCGTATTCGAGCTTGCCGTGATGTGTCAGCAACAGATGCAACAAGTGGCGGCGCAATTCGTCGGGGAAGCCCGGCACTTGCTTGATGTGGTCATGCACCATGATCGTTTCCATCGTCAGGTGGCCGATCATCTGGCCTTCGTTGGTGTAGCCGAACCCGCGCTCATAACTCAGTTCGTCAATTTTGCCGAAGTCATGTAACACCGCGCCGGTTTGTAACAAATCAAGATCAATGCCCGGATAATGCGAACCTACTTTATGTGCCAGCTTGACCAGTGAAAGCGTATGTTCGAGCAAGCCGCCGAGATAAGGGTGATGCATCGTCTTGGCCGCAGGCGCTTTTTTGAATTTCGTAACAGTTACTTCGTTGGCAAAAATGTTATGCAGCAGTTGCTTGAGGTACTCGTTTTGAAAGCCGCCGATGATTGCCAGTAACTCAGCGAACATTTCGTTCACGTCATACTTGGTCGTAGGAAAATAATGCGTGAGGTCATATTCGTTGTCGGCGCATTTGCGCATACGATGCAACGAAAGCTGTAACTGATTGCGGTATACGTTGACCGCCGCGCGTGTGAAAACAATATCATCGCGCTCAAACGTATCAATCGAATCTTCAAAGTTATCCCACCACTGGCCGGTGATTTCGCCCGTGCGATCAGCCAATACCATAAAGGCGTATTGGCCGCCGGTCTTTTTGTTACGTAACTCTTTGAGCTTAACCAGAAAGGTCGTGCTGATAGATTGGTTTGGCGCGAGTTCGCTGATGAATTGTTTTTGCAACATAGTGGCTAGTGGTCAGTGGTTAGTGGCTAGCGGTCAGTAGCTAGTCAAGAATCTTTTCTTCAACTAGCCACTAACTACTAGCCACTAACCGCTAATTCGATTTGGCAGTTTCAGCCGCTTTCTTTTCTTCTTCTTTCTTCTCTTTTTTCTTTTTCTTCCCGCTGTCTACGGAATAAGGCGTGTGTTTGATTTGGGCGGATTTCACTTTGCTGTCGGCGAATTGATAGCCCGGCGCAATCTCAATGAAGGCATCCACGCGCAGCTTGTCGAGGTAGCTATCCATGTTTTTCTCGGCGCGTTCGCCGGCGAGGTTGCGCGCGACTGATTCCTGCACTTCCTGATCTTCAAAGGGCTTGGTGACGGCGTCTTTTTTGGCGTCTACGCGAAAGATGCTGAATCCATTGTTGAGCTTGATGGGTTCTGAGATTTCGCCTTCTTTGAGTTTCTCGACGGCGGCTAACACTTCCGGCGCGATTTCATTCGATTTGAGTACCCCGATTTTGCCGCCTTCTTTGGCGGTGGGAGCATCTTCTGACAGGCGTTTGGCGAGCGCAGCGAAATCAGCTTCAGCGGCGCGGGCTTGCGTGAGCGCGTCCTGCACTTTCTTTTGCGCGGCGTCGGCGTCTTTGCCGATGGTGACGAAGATGTGGCTCAAGGTGAACTCACCCGGCGTAGCGAAGTATTGCTTGTTCTTTTCGTAATGCTCGCGTTTTTCCTTTTCGCTTAGGTTATACATGATTTTGCCGTAAACCTCGCGGTACATCACGGCTTGCTTGGCGAAGTTGTCGCCGAGGTTGCGGCGGACTTCGTTAATGTCTACGCCGACCTCGCGCATCTTTTGTTCGAGGTCTTCGAGCGACTGAATCTGGTTGTCTTTCATGATGCGCACGAGTTGCTCGTTGACCTGCGGTTCGACGTTGATCGAAAGGTCTTTGGCGCGTTGCGAGAGCAATTGCGTATCAATCAACTGATCCAGAATCTGGGCTTTGACGGCGTTGAATTTCTTTTCGAGTTCCTCGCCTTTGAGTCCCTGTTTTTTGAGTTCTTCCAGAAAATCTTTTTGGGCGGCTTCAAAGGCCGAACGCATGACCGGCGAAGCGTTGACGCGGGCAATGACTTCGTCAATCAGTTTGGCTTCGCCTTCCTGCGCGAAACTCACGGTCGTGAGCGTCAGTAACAAAACGAATAAGAGTGCGAATGAGCGTTTCATAGTTGAAGAATTCCTCCGATAAGGGTTGCGAATATGAGTTGGTGTGTCTTGATTGTGCCTGGGACAAGAACGGAGGTCGTTCAAGTTCTTGCCGGTTCTATCCGCCACCGTTAAGCGCCCGTCTTGAGATTGCCTGAATAAGCGAATCCCAAACGGTCTTTATAGATATTGACTTGTGCTTCGTTGAGCGCGCGTTGGTTGAACTGGTCAATCAACGATTGGTTTTTAGTACGAAGCAGTTTTTCCTGAATCTCGTCTTTGACCTGCTCAAAGCCACGCGGTTCGGCGCGTTTTTCGAGCTTGAAAATGTGAAAGCCGTAATTCGACTTGATGACTTTGCTCAACTCACCGGCCTTGAGCGGCGTGATGGCTTGCTCTAACACGGGCGGCAATTGTTGCGCCGAATAAAGCATCAGTCCGCCATTGATCGCCGTCGGAGCCTTGCTGTGCTGTTTCGCCAGCACGCCGAAATCGTCTGGCTTGGCGACGGCTTGTTGATAGAGCTTTTGCGCTTCGGCTTCGTCGGGTACGCGAATCTCGCGCACGTAAAAGCCGTCCTGCTGTTGATATTGCGCCTGATTCTGTTGGTAATAACTGGCGATTTCCTGCGGCGTAATCGTCACGTCTTTCAGGATTTCGGTCTTATAAAACTTGAGCGTCAACAGGTCGTTCAGAATCTCGACGCGACGTTCCGTACCCTGCATCGTGGTCTGATTGGCGTCTGCGCCTTCGCCGCTGGTTTGTTTGTGCTGGTCTTCGATGGCTTTACGAATCTCGTCTTCGGTCGGGACGATGTTTTTCTTGAGAGCTTCGCGCACGACGATCTGGCGGCGCACGAATTCGTCAAATAACCGGCTGCGTAACTGGTCTTTATCGGTCTGGTTCATCTGCGCCTGCGCCGTGAAATCAGAGAGCCGCGCCTGAAAGAAGCGTTCAAACGCCGCCAACCGCTCAGGGTAACCGTTGATCTCGACGATCACAGGACTGCTGTCGTTCGCGTTTTCGGTGCCGCTCAACGCGGCAGATTGCGAACGGCAGCCAGCCAGAATGACGCTCAGGGAAAAACACAGGAGCGCAGTAAAAATGCGTTTCATAACGATGCGAGTGAATGCGAGTGATAGCGGAATTGAGCGCGGATTGTAGCTTTCGCGCTTCAGAGCGGCAAGCTCCCGAATTGACTCACCTAAAATCTATGCGAAAGCGAATCGTTGCCCCAGCTAAGAAAACTATCTGACATCAGAGCCTCTCCCCGACTACGCCTGGAGGCAGAACAGGTGAAGGTAACTTGGCATGACCGCGCTTTCGCATAGAATTATTGATGAGGCAACGAATCGCATTTCAGATAGCTTTTTACGTGAGGCAGACAGCATTGGCTTGCCAGCAAGGGATTGCCAGACGGACTCGATTGACGTGCATAACGCCAGACCACACGATGCGCGCGTTCACGAAAAACCAGGAGGCAGAATCCATGCTCGAACGCTTCAAAGACCGACGCACTGACGCGATCTCGCGCATGCTTTGTTATGACGGCTTTCACATTCGCGCGGGACGGCTTGGGATAGATGCGTATCTGCGCAGTACGCCGCACGTTTAACAACTTATGGATCAATTTTATGGATGAATTCGCTTACCTCAATCTGCCTGTTCCACTCGCCGCGCTCGAAGCCGATTCACAGGCACTCGGCTTTGGCATGGCTTCAGAACCTCGCACAGGCGCGCTATTGCGTATGCTGGCGGCGTCGAAACCTGCGGCACGTTTGTTGGAGTTGGGTACAGGAACCGGCATCGCTACGGCGTGGTTGCTGGATGGGATGGATGCCGCTTCGACACTCGACACCGTAGACAACGATGAAGCTCCGATAAACGTTGCGCGGCGTCACCTCGGCCACGATGCGCGCGTGCGCTTTCACGTGATGGATGGCGCGGCGTTTTTACGACAGGCCGAACCGGCGAGTTACGATTTGGTTTTCGCCGATGCGTGGCCGGGCAAGTTCAACGAACTCGACGAAGCCCTGGCCTTGCTCAAAGTCGGCGGACTTTATGTGATTGACGATCTGTTGCCGCAACCTAACTGGCCCGCAGGCCACCCACCCAAAGTGCCACGTTTGATTGATACGCTGGCTGCCCGCTCCGACTTGAAGCTATGCGTGCTGGCGTGGAGTTCAGGTTTGGTCATCGCCGTGAAAACAAAATGACGCTACGCAAAATTCATCTCTGGTTTGGCTGGCTGATGGTGTTGGCCTTTGTGCTGACGGGGCAATATATGCAGCGCGTCATTCATCTGGCGATGGAAGCCGATGCGACCTTTCGCTTTTCGATTCGCGCCAATCACATTTATCTGCTGCTGTTCGGCTTGGCGCATTTGTTGTTAGGCGCTTATTTCCAACCGATGGAACTAACGAGCCGAGCGCGTTTACAACGAGCGGGATCAGTGGCCTTGCTGTTGGCTTCGTTGATTGCGTTGGTGGGTTTCTTTGCCGAACCAAAAGTCGGCGCGGAACGTCCGGTGATGTTGGCGGCGATGGTTGTTGCAGTGATCGGAACCGCCTTGCACTTGTTGGCTGCGCGCCGCTAACGTTTCCAGTCATCCGTATCCAACCAAATCGTCACCGGCCCATCGTTGTGAATCTCGACCAGAATGTCTGCGCCAAACTCGCCAGTCGCCACCGTGAAGCCCAACGCACGTAGCCGCTGAATAAAATCTTCATACAACGGAATCGCCGTCTCAGGCCGTGCTGCATCGGTGAAACCCGGACGACGGCCACGCCGCGTGTCGGCATACAAAGTGAATTGCGAGACGACCAGCATTTCGGCTTTCACGGCGAGCGCCGATAAATTGAAATTGCCTTCGCCGTCCGCAAAGATGCGCAAATTGGCAATCTTGCTTGCCAGCAATGCGCTTTCAGCCGCTGTGTCGTTGCTGTGAACCCCTAACAGCACGACCAGCCCAGCGTTGATTTCGCTTTTTAGCTCACCGTCAATTGTGACGCTGCCGCGCCGCACCCGTTGCAACAACGCGCGCATCTATTTGCCTCCCGCTTTCAACCCCACAATGCCGAGCGCAATGAGCAACGCGCGTTGCGTACCGATGTGACTGTCTTTCGTGTCGAAGTTTTCACCCAATGAATGCGCGCCTTTGCCCGTACCTCCGCCGTCAATCGTGATGGCGGGGATGCCGAGACTGATCGGGATGTTGGAATCGGTGCTGGATGATTCAAGCGCAGAGGTAATGCCCAATGCTTTATCTGCCGCGAGCGCGATTTGGACGATGGGCGAATCTTTGGCTTGTACGCCCGCCGGACGCTGGCTGACTGATTTGATTTCGATGGTGAGTTTTTTGCCTGCCGCACCGCGCATGTTTTCTGCTTCGAGCGCGGCTTGAATTACGCGCTTGAATTCGGCATCGAGTTTTTGCAATTCGCTCGCGCTTTCTGAACGCATATCCACTTCCATCCGCGCCGTATGCGCAATCGAATTGACTGACGTGCCGCCTTCGATCTTGCCTACGTTAAACGTAGTCTTGGGCGAAGCGGGCACTTGCCAGCGCGCGATTTTTTCAATGGCTCGCCCCATTGCATGAATCGGGCTGGGCAAACCGAACGCGCCGTAACTGTGTCCGCCGGGGCCGTGAAAGGTGACGCGATAACGTTCGACGCCGACGGCAACATTCGTAATGCCCAGCCCCGTGCCGTCTATAGAAATGAAATGCGTTGCGCGGCCTTTCAGCTCGCCGTTGAAAAGATGCCGCACGCCGCGCAAATCGCCGAGGCCTTCTTCACATACGTTGGCGACGAAAATGATCGTGCCTTGCGTGGCGAGTTGGGCTTCGTTCAGTCCGCGCAAGACGCCGAGCATTACGCCTAATCCACGACTGTCATCGCCGATGCCCGGCGCGGTGAGCAACGTGCCGTTGCGCTTAACTTTCACATCCGTACCCGCCGGAAAAACCGTATCGAGATGCGCCGCCAACACCAGCACCGGGCCATTGCCCGCGCCCAGACGTTCACCGATGACATTGCCAACGGCGTCAATGTGTATGTTTTGCAGGCCGAGTTCGGTGAAGCGTTGTTTGAGATGCAAGCCGCGTTGCGTTTCTTCAAACGTAGGCGCAGGAATTTCGCAAGCCTTGATTTGATCGTTGATAGTTTCGGCTTCGGTCGCTTTGAGATAAGCGAGGGCACGTTGCACGCGTGGTTCAGCCGTCAGTTGCGCGACCGGCGTTTGGGCGTAGCCGATGACAGAAAGCAGCAGCGGTAAAAAGCTGCGAGCGAAAAGTTTCATAGCGAATCTCCCATAAAATTCAACGTGTCCGTAGCCCGACCGTTAGTCTTGTCATTACCCAAAACTTTTGAGTTTATGAGCCAAGCGAACACCATCAACCAACGATTGCAAGACGACGTAGCCGCGCCAGAGCGTAATCCAGCCC
>JAYSVR010000475.1:0-12640 GCA_043718445.1 Acidobacteriota bacterium
TCTTGCAATCGTTGGTTGATGGTGTTCGCTTGGCTCATAAACTCAAAAGTTTTGGGTAATGACAAGCCGTTAGCGAGGGCTACCTCGGCAATGCGCTAATCGACACCAACGGGCGCATTGCCGAGGTAGCCCTCGCTAACGGTCGGGCTACGGACACGAGAGGTCGCATCCAATTGAAAATCGCTATAACGATCAACTGGATTTTCTGCTTTGCGCGCGGTGGCGCAGGTTATCAACCTGTGTCACCGCGCGCGTTCCGCTTATTGCTGTCGAGTTTTATCGTCAGCTTTTTTCTCACTCCGCTTCCCTCCCACGCACAAACCGACTCACCTCAAAAACCTTCAGCATCAACACAATCAGCAGAAAGCCAACTCGTTATCAGCCGCAAGTCGCCATCGCTCCCTGTCTTTTCGGGCAACTGGAAAATCAATCACGGCCTAAGCCAAAGCCCTTCGCCGGTCTTCGCCAAAACCGAAGTCTCGTTGATCGTCACGCAGGACGAAAAGCAATTAGTCGTCGAGCAAAAGCTGCGGCTCAACGGACACGATCAACCTTCGCAACCGTTGGAATATCATCTGGATCAAACGCCGCACGAGATGCACGTGACGCGCCCCGTAGCGGGCAAGGCCAAACTCACTTCGCGCTGGATCGCTAAAGAAGGACGGTTGGAATTGCGCTCCGTGATCGAAACGCCGCTGCACGACGAAAAGGGCGAGAAGACCGAAGACGCCCGCTTGCTTACGCTCGAATACTGGGAATTGCTTGATCAGGGCAAGCTGCTCAAAGTCGTACGCATCAAGGAATGGCCCGACCGCACCGAAACCTCCCGCCTCATTTTTGAACGCCAATAACGCTGCTCTTGCCTTTACAAAATTTTGACAAGCCTGTTTTCAAATTGACAAGCAAATTGTCGTTGTGACAAGTTGCCTGCCTAACGCGAAACATTTTGCAACTCATTCAATCACCTTTGCGTATGCCTGCATCGAAAGCCTCGAAAAAGAAACTCATAGCGCGCGCGGTACAGGAACCCGACACCGCGCAGCAATCGGCGTTCAACCAGTTGATTAACGAAAACGCCCTCTTGTTCTTTCGCATGAAAGTCGTCGCGCAGGAAGTGCATCAGCAAGGCGAGATGTCGGGCGGCAAACGTTCCCTGTTGCGGCTGCTGAACGAGAGCGATGCGCAGACCGTCCCGCAAATCAGTCGCGCGCGCAACGTGACGCGGCAACATACGCAAACGCTGATTAACGAATTGGCCGAAGAAGGCTTGGTCGAATTTTTTGACAACCCCGGACACAAGCGTTCGCCCTTTGTGCAACTAAATGCGCAAGGCCAGCGCGCCGTCGCCGCGATGGAACGCCGCGAAGCCAAGCTGCATACGCAAATGCCGATGCACGTGCCCGAAAACGAATTACGCGCCGCCGCTCGCACGCTGCGCAAACTGCGGGCTGAGTTCGAAGGCGAACCCTGGCGACGCTTGCTGAAACAATTTCGCTGAACCAATTAGTTCAATGACCACGACGCAAACCAGACAGTTTGCGTCACCGTTCCCTGAGAGAAAGGAGATTTCCCCGTGCAAACTTTTTGCCCTTTCACTTATGCCGCCTTGCGCGCGCTCGCACTGTGCAATTGTCCTGAAGCGGCGAACCCGGCTGCCGCGCCGCCGCTAAACACGCCGCTGCGCACAACAGTAAAACGTCAGCCACGCCACGAGGCCGCCTTGCGCGAAGCCGCCGCCGCGCAACTCAAGCTGCACCCGCACGATCAAATTCTGGAAGTCGGTTTTGGCGCGGGCGACACGCTGGGCGCTTTGCTCGCCCGCGCACCGCAAGGCCGCGTCATCGGCGTCGAAACTACGTTGGCGCTCGTCACCCAGGCTGCGCGGCGTCATCAGTTCAGCATCAAGGCTGGACGGCTGGAACTCGAACAAGCCGACGTTGAAGCCTTGCCGTATGAATACGCGCGCTTTCACAAAGTGTTAGTGGCAACTGATTACGTCGCCTGGAAAAACCCTGAGCCTTGCCTGAACGAATTGCAGCGCGTCATGCAAACGGGCGGACAATTGGTCATCGGCTTGCCGCTCAAAACCCGCTGGCATTGGGCGGCGACGACTTACGGTTTCACGTTGGAAGAAGCGCAAGAGGCAGCAGGCTTGGTGCGTTGGGTTGGCTTTCAGGAAGTAACCTTCACGCAAGGCGAGGGCTGGGCGTACGTGACGGCAACGCGCTAAATCAAGCCGGTCGTCGAGCGATAATTTCAGCCATCGCGCGATGCGCGGGCATTTTATATTCTCGGTTATGAATCAATTCCCAATCAGCGAAGTATCCCGCCAACTCGCCCGACTGTAACAAAAAAGTCGGATTCATCGGCTTGAGCTGCGGGTCGTCATCAACCATTGCAATCACTGCGACGAATAAACCATTGACGCGTACCGCCGGTCTCAACGCCGCGAACAAATCACGTTGCAGGTAATTCGTCATCACGATCAAGTCATAACTCGCAGGTGAAAACGCCAGTTCGTTCGCCGTCAGATCAGCGTGAATGGTTTCAATCAAAGCGTTATCGCTAAGGCGTGACAAAGCGACGGACGAAACATCCACCGCCGTGACGTGCCAGTCACGCGCAGCAAGCGCCAGCGCGTGCCGACCTAAGCCGCAAGCCACATCAAGCGCACGGCCTGCGGGTAATAAGTCTGCGGCGCGCAAGACCAACGGATGCGTCGGCTGAAGCGTCGCCTCACCACTGGAATAACGTTCATCCCATTTGTCAGCGTCTGGATTGTTCAAATGATTTGATTGCGCAGCGGTTCGTCGTTCACGAAGCGTTGCAGGTTGGCGAGAAAGTGTTCGATCACGTGCCAGAATTCGCGCGCGTCGCCTCCGGCAGTGTGCGGCGTGATGTGACAGTTCGGCGCATTCCACAGCGGATGCGCGGGCGGCAGCGGTTCTGGTTCGGTTACATCGAGATAAGCCGTGCCGAGTTGGCCGGATTCGAGCGCCGCAATCAGGTCTTCCTGATTGACCGTCACGCCGCGACCGATGTTGTAAAACCACGCGCCGCGTTTGCATTGAGCGAAGCGCGCCGCGTCGAACAAATTCAATGTCGAATCATTAGCAGGCAAGATGTTCAGCACGTGATCGGCTTGCGCGAGAACTTTATCCAATTGATTGAATGTGACCACGCGGATGTTTTCGTCGCCTTTGATGGTACGACGCACTCCGATGAGGTTCATTTCAAACGGCGCAAGCAATTCGCTCACGCGCCACGCAATCGCACCGTAACCAACCAATACGGCAGTTTGGCGGTTAAGCAAGCGCGACTGTTCACGCAAATCGGCTTGCGGCCATCCATGGTACTTGGGGTCGCTGGGGTCAGTCGCTTGCCGTTGCAACGCGGCGGGCAATTGGCGCGCGAGGGCGAGCATCATGGCTACGACGTGTTGCGCGCAGGGTTCGTCATAAACGCCGGAACTATTCGTCAACCGCGCGCCGCGCGCACGCAAGGCTTGCCGTACGGCACCGTTGTCATAAGCCGTATAGCCCGCCGACGTGAGATGGACCCACCGCAAACGCGGCGTGGTTTGAATCTGTTGCGCGTCAGGTTGACCGAAAGCGATGTCGGCTTCGGCCAACGCCGTATCAATCGGCGCGGCGGCCAGATTCGAAGCGTTCGTGGCTTGCGCGTAAAGCAAGCGATGCGGCGCGAGTCGTTCGTGCAAGGCGCGCGTTACGTCGTCGGCAAATTGAGTATTCGTCCAGATCGTTAAGGGTGTTTGATTCACGGTTGGCGCAGTTTAGCGTCTCACTTTCAATGCGCAAGGGCTGTGCGTTTCAACATCTCGCCCTTTGACGCGAAGGGCTTTCGCCACAAAAAGGCACAGAAGCCACAAAATTTTCCTTGGTTTTCTGGCGATACCGTAAGGAATGTGAGTAATGGGAACAGCATTTCAGAGGATTGCCAGTTTCAGAAGTGTAAGGCTCACGGCATTATCAATCGGCAGGCAGCACGGTTCATCCCTGCCAATAATGGATAGTGGACAATTGATAATGCCTGCCTTCCATCGGTCGCGTTTACCTACTCAAAATCTGGTAGCACCGGTTTCCTTTTGTGTCTTATGTGCCTTTTTGTGGCGAAAACCCTTCGGGGGTTAGCGGTTTTTACATCGGCGAACCGATGACTATAATGCGCTAGCTTTTACGGCAATCGTTAAGAACACACCCGCTTGATGCGCCCCGACAGAGGCCTCCGAAAACTTCTTCTACTGAGGCAAAGCACCTCGACAATTCAGGTTCGCGACTAATTTACTAATGGCACTTATGGATCGTTTGGTGGAGTTTTTATTCAAATATCGCTGGGCAACGTTTGCCAAAGGGCAACTAGGTTTCGCCAATCGCCCCGCGTGGTGGATGTTGGCTTTGCTGGGTTTGCTGATTGCCGGACTGATTTATTTTCTTTACGTCCGTCCGCCCTTTCGCATCAGCCAGATGAGCCGTTTCGCGCTGATCGCTCTGCGCACCGGCCTGGTCGCGCTGTTCACCATCATGTTGATGCGTCCCGTCGTAGTCATTCCTTCCGTCATTCCCAAAAGCACGACCGTTGCCTTGCTAGCTGACACTTCGCGCAGCATGAGTTTGAGCGATGAGAATGGACGCACGCGCCTTGATGCCGTGAAAGATTTGCTTAAGGCCGATGGCAAATTTGCGCGCACGCTCGACGATAAGTTCAAAGTGAATCGTTACAACTTCGGCGCGACGGCGACGCGCATCAAGACGCTCGACGAACTCAAGGCCGAAGGCAACGCGACCGACATCGCGCAAGCCTTGAATGAAGCGGTGAAGGATTCGAGCGGTACGCCGCTGTCAGCCCTCGTGTTGCTGTCGGATGGCGGCGCAAATACGCCACGCGATTTGAATGCGCAGTTGCGCGAACTCAAAGCCAAGAGCCTGCCCGTGTTTGTCGTAGGCACGGGTTCGCCGGAACGATTCAAAGACGCTGAGATGGTGCGTGTCAGTGCGCCGCGCCGCTTGCTCATCGATTCCGCAGTGATTGCCGAGGCGCTGGTGCGCTTGAACGGATACGGCGCGACGAAAGCTGCGGTCGTCATCAGCGAAGACGGCAAGACGATCAAGACCGAGAACTTCGATTTTAAAGGCAACGAAGCGCAAACGATTACGCTGGAATACACGCCGGCCTCGGCGGGCACGCATCGCTATACGTTTGAAGTGCGTCCGCTCGACGGCGAAACCACGCTCGAAAACAACATCGCCGAAGCGTTGATTCAAGTCACCGACGATCATCCGAAAGTCTTGCACATCGAAGGCGAGCCGCGTTGGGAATACGGCAAGTTGCGACAAGCCATGTCGAAGGATGAAAAGAATCTCGTACTCGTTTCTTCGTTGCGCACCGCCGACGGCAAGTTTTATCGGCAAGGCGTAGAAAGTGGCACTGACTTAGAGAAAGGTTTCCCGCTCACCGAAGAAGAGCTTTACGCCTATCAAGGCATCGTCATCGGCAGCATCGAAGCCAACTTTTTCACCTTTCAACAACTGCGCTGGATTGAGCAATTCGCGGCGCGACGCGGCGGCGGCGTGATGGCCTTGGGCGGAAGGTTTGCCTTCGACGCGGGCAAATACGCCAACACGCCCATCGCTGAAATGTTGCCGATGTATCTCAACGACCGCGCCGAAGAACCCGAAATCGAAGCCGTCTCGAATTTCAAAGCGGCGCTCACCTCGCGCGGACGCACGCATCCAGTTACGCGACTGGCGGATGATCGTGCGGCGAGCGCGAAGGTCTGGGATTCGCTGCCCGCGATTACGATTCCTGAAACGCTCGCCAATCTGAAACCTGGCGCGACCATGATTTTAGAAGCGCGCCACACCGCCGATAAAAACCGCGTGATTCCCTTGCTCGCCGAACAGCGTTATGGACGCGGTCGCACGCTGGCTTTCACGACCAACGATTCGTGGCGCTGGCAGATGGAGATGACTTCGACCAGCAAAGCGCATCCTACGTTTTGGCGGCAGTTGTTGCGCTACGTCGTCAGCAGCGCGCCGAACCTGACCGAAGTCGCGGCGGAGCGCGATGTTTACGCACAAGGCGACATTGTCAGTTTGCACAGCGAGCTGCACGACAAGAAATGGGAAGCGATCAAAGACGCGACGGTGACGGCGAAAATCGTGAAGCCGTCAGGCGCATCCGTTGATGTACCGCTCAAAATCAATTTCTCTGAAAAGGCGAGTGATTACCGCTCCGATTACACGCCGGATGAAACCGGCTTGCACGAACTTGAACTCACCGCGAAACGCGGCGCGACCGTGTTGGGCGAAGCCAAATCCAGCTTTCTGGTTTCTGAGCGCACGCGCGAATTTAATGACGCCGCGCAAAACGTAGAACTGCTCAAACGCATCGCAGCGGAAACCGGCGGCAAATATTTCACGTTGGATAAAGCGCAGGACTTGCTAGATGAGATCACTACGTTGGAAGGCAAGAATTCTGAGCGCGTGAGCAAAGACCTGTGGGATATGCCGATCAACTTTTTGCTGTTGATCGCGCTGGCGAGCGGAGAATGGTTTTTACGCAAACGCAGAGGGCTGGCATAGATTTTATGACGGCATCGGGAACCCCACAATCCTATCTCGAACTGCTCAGTCGCATGGCCGAAACTATCGCGGATGAGTTGGGCCTGTCGTTAGTCGCGGCGAGTAAAGACGAAGAAAACCTGCGCGCGGCATTCTTCGTTCAGTTTGCGGGGCTGCCTGTGACAAAGGCTGACCCGAAGCCTGATCTGGTAATTGAGATTGCTACGAATCTGGAATTACCCGTCGCAGATGAACTCGCACACGTCAGAGAGTGCTGGCGGTATGACGGCGAAAAGCTGAAGTTCTATGAATTGCAAAAGGGCGAATACGTCGAGCCGAGCGCGAGCTTGGCATTCCCTTTCCTGCAAGCCGAAGACCTCGCGGCGTTCCTCGAACAAAGCGAAGCCGACGGCGCAGACACAGTGCTATGGCGCTTGAAGACGTTGTTGCAAAAACACAAACCGGCTTCTAATTAAGTTTATGACCGCACCGAAAACCGCAAAACAACCTTACGCCGCAGACCTGGTAGCGATGGCGCGTGCGATAGAGCCAGCCTCACGGCGATCTCTGTCCGATATCACTTGGAATGAGTACAAAAAACTCAGCGAGGCTTTTCCAGACTCGCCCAATATTCGACTAGCTTATTGCGACGGGAGGTTGGAAATTATGAGTACGGGATTTCAGCACGACCGCATCAGCCGATTCATTTCAGCCATCGTACGCGCGATTGTGGCTGGCTTTAAACAGGCGATGATCGAAGCAGGCTCGGCTACGCTCACACTTGATCCTAAAGAAACCAGTGCCGAACCGGATACGGCTTTTTACATCCGTCACGCCAAACAAATGATGCGGCGTGACAAGATTGATTTAGAGAAAGACCCGCCGCCCGATCTGGTGCTTGAGGTAGACATCACCAATCCAACCCGCAGCAAAGAAAAAATCTATGCGCGCATTGGCGTACCAGAAATATGGCGTCACAACGGAACGAGCATAATCATTCGGCTGTTAAAAGACGGGGCATATCACGACAGTCCGCAAAGCCTCGCCTTTCCTTTTCTGACTGCGGAGAAATTGGCCGAGGTGCTGGAAACCGAAGCGGAAGACCAAACCCAAGCGTTGAGTGATTTCGCGGATTGGGTAAATGCACAGGCAAAAGATCAGGTCTGATTCAACGAGTAAAGCTAATGCAGTTTACGTTGCGAGTATTCTTATCTTCATTCTTTGTGGGGTGGTTCCTCACGGGTGCTGCCGCATTCGCGCAGGAAGCCGCGCCGCGCCCTGAAGCCAAGCCGCTGCCTGCCGACAAAAACAAATTCGCATTGGTTATCACCGGCATCAGTGGCGAAGAGGGCTACGCCAAAACCTTTGGCGGGCTGACCAAGCGATTGTATGCCGCGCTGACCTCTCAACTCGGATTCGCCGAAGATCAAACATTCGTTTTGACGGAAAAGCCCGAAGGCAAGCAGCAACGCGCTACGGCAGAGACGGTGCGGCAGGTGTTGGTGATGTTGCGGAATACGTTGAAACCCGACCAGCAGCTTTTCGTCTTTTTCATCGGGCACGGAACCTTTGACGCGCAACTCAAACTCGCCAAGTTCAATCTGGTCGGCCCTGATTTATCGGCGCAGGATTACGCGCAGCTTCTCGACGCACTGCCTTCGCAACGCATCGTCATCGTGAACGCAGCGAGCGCGAGCGGCGAATTCATCAAGCCGTTGTCAGCGGCAGGGCGAGTGGTCATTACGGCTACGCGCAGCGGGATGGAGCAGAACGCGACGCGGTTTATGGATCCGTTCATCAAGGCCATCGAGACCGTAGGCAACAGCGAAGCCGACACCGACAAGAGCGGGCGCGTATCAGTGCTGGAAGCCTTTGAATACGCCGCCAAACTCGTCGCGAAATCGTTTGAGACGAAAGGTACGCTGGTCACCGAGCATTCGTTGATTGACGACGACGGCAACGGCGAAGGCCACGCGCTGGGCGATGCCGCTGAAGGCGCACTCGCCAAGACAATCTATTTCGATTCGCTGCCGCAACAACAGGCGGGCGGCGACGCGGTGCTGGCAAAACTGTTTGAAGAAAAGCTGCGGCTCGAAGGCGATGTCGAACGTTATAAGCTGCAAAAGAAAACCTTGAGCGAAGACGTTTTTTACGACGGACTGGAAAAACAGTTAGTTGAGTTAGCCAAAGTGAGCAAAGAGATTCGTACCAAACAACGTGAGGCGACACGGTGAAGGAAAGACAGAGAGACAGAGAGATGGAGAGAAGGAGAGACACGCTTTCAAATCAATTTGCTGGCTTTCGCGGCTTCGCCGCCCGATGTGCGGAAAGGCTTCGCCTTTCCGGTCAGCTTGCTTTGATTAAAGGGGCTACGCCCCCAATGTCACAGCGGGGGCGTAGCCCCAAGATTTTTTCACGCTTCGCGGAAAGGCAGAGCCTTTCCGCACATCACTGCGGCAGAGCCGCTAAAACCTTCGGCCTCGTTGCGCTCTTCGCTTTGTTCAGCCTCACACTTGTTATTCCTTTTTTTACGAGCCACGCGCAGAATCCAATTAAAAAACAAGAACAGGAAGACAAGTCAGTACAAGAAGAAGCCTCTCCCATCGAAGCCGCTGAAGCGCAACTCAAGAAAGGCGAATACGAAGCCGCGACCGCAGCCTTCAACAAGCTGCTCGCCACGAACGCCAAAGACCAGCGCGCGCAACGTGGCGTGCTGAAAGTGATGCTCGAAACGGGCAAGTACGTGGAAGCCGAAACGACTGCGAAAAAATATCTCACGGCTGATGCCAACCATCACTTCGCGCGCTTGATGATGGCTGAAGTGATGGCGGTCACCGGTCGTTATGCCGAAGCCATTGCCGAGTTCGAGCGTGTGAGCAAAGCGACTACGCCCAAAGAGAAAGACAACAAGTCGGAAGCCGAGTTGGAAAAAGAAGCCACCGCGCAACCGTTGCTTTTGCGCGCTGAGTTGCGGCGCGGCGAGTTGCTCAATGCCACCGGCAAGCCCGATGAAGCGCAGTTCGTCTTTCAAGGCATCAGCAAGTTTTGGGATGACAATACGGTTGAATCGGCGGAAGGCTTAATCACCATCGCCGCCGCGCTGGCCTATCTCGAAAAAGCGCAAGAAGCCAAAGATATGTATCTCGACGCGATCACGGCGGACGAGGCCAATGCCGAAGCCCACATCGCGGCGGCGGAGTTATTCACGGCGAAATATGCTTACGCCGATGCGGCTGAGTTTTTGAAAGACGCGCTCAAGTTAAATCCGAATTCCGCCGCGTTGCATCTGGCGATTGCGCGCAACAAACGCTTCGACGGCGGCGAAGCAGTGCAGCAAGCTATCAACAAGGCGCTTTCGATCAATCCGAATTTGTCAGCGGCGAAATTGCTCGCGGCTTCGACCGATCTCGACGCCGAAAAGCATGAAGACGCCGCCAAGAAAATTGACGACGTACTCAAACTCAATCCCAACTCCGTCGAAGCCCTGGCCTTGCGCGGGGCTTCGCATTGGGTCAACAACCGCGTATTGCAATATGAAACGTCGTTGAAAGCGGCGCTCGCCATCAATCCGAAGTCGGGCGAGTTGTATGAAACGCTGGCGCACTTCGCTACGAATCAGCGGCGCTATGACGAATCAATCGTCTTCCTGCGCAAAGCCGTAGAGTTTCAGCCCAACCTCTGGAACGCTCACCTAGCGTTAGGCCAAGCCCTGTTGCGCACCAACAAAAACGAAGAGGGCCGCGCCGAAGTCGAGGCTTCTTTCAAAGGCGATCCGTTCAATCCGTGGGCGAAAAATACGCTGGACTTTCTGGATACGCTGGGTGACTTCCGCGAAACGACGGCGGGCGATTTCGTGATTCGTACGCACGAAAAAGAAAGCGGCGTGCTGGCGGGTTACGCGGCGGATTTGCTGCTTGAGGCCAAAGCGAAACTCACAGCGAAATATAAGTTCACGCCCACCGGCCCCATCGTGGCTGAGTTCCATCCCAATCACGATGACTTCGCGGTGCGTGCGTTGGGCTTGCCCGGACTCGGCGCTTTGGGGGTCTGTTTCGGCCAGCAGATTGTGCAAGATTCGCCGTCGGCGCGCGCGGGCGAAGGATTCAACTGGGGCAGTACGCTGTGGCACGAATACACGCACGTCATCACGTTGCAAATCACCGATCACCGCATTCCGCGCTGGTTTTCTGAAGGGCTGTCAGTCTTTGAGGAACACAAAGCGCGACCCGGCTGGGGTGACGATTGGAGCATCACCAACGTCAAGACTTTGGCTGACGGGCGCTGGTTCAAGATCAACGATTTGGATGGCGGCTTCATGCGTCCCAAGCGACCGGATGATGTGCAACTGGCTTACTTTCAGGCTTCGCAAATTTGCCACTTCATCGAAGACAAGTTCGGCTTCGATGCGATTCTGGCGATGCTCAAAGGTTACAAAGACCAGAAACGCACGCCCGACATTTTGCGCGAAGCGTTGAAACTCACGCCCGAAGAATTCGATGCGCAGTTTATGGCTTACGTGCAGGAACGCGGCGGCAAATACATCAAGACGCTGGCTTCGACGTGGGCGAAAGAAGCGCCCGAAGTTAGTAAAGACGTGACGAAAGACAAATTGTTTGAATTGGCTGCGGCGCAACCTGATGACTTCGCGGCGCAGATGCGCGCGGGTTCAAAAGCTCTGGCTGAGAAAAACGACGAAGCCGCGTTGAAATACTTTCGTCGTGCGACGGAACTGTTCCCACTGCAACACGAGGCTTACGAAGCGTTGGCGAGCATTCACGAACGGCGCGGCGATAAGGCTGCGCAAATTGAGAGCCTCGAAGCGTTGATCAAAGTGGATGAGAACGATTACGCCGCGCACAAGAAACTCGCGCAACTCAAACTCGCACAAGGCGACAAAGCGCGCGGCTTGGAATTGCTGAAACTCGGATTCTTTATCAATCCGTTCGATCACGCTCTGCACACCGAAGCGGGTACGCTGTTGCTCGAACGCAAAGAGAACGAAGCGGCGTTGCGCGAATTTCAGGTGGCGCTGGGTACGAAACCGCCCAATTTCGCCGAAGCACATTTCAACGTCGCGCGGGCTTTTTCGGCTTTGGGCAAGGCGAAAGAAGCCAAACGCGCTGTGTTGCAATCGCTCGAACTCGCGCCGGGCTTTGATAAAGCGCAGGATTTGTTGTTGCAGTTGACTGAGAAACCATAAAGCGAGTGTCCCATCGCTCCTACTCCTCCTATCTCTCCCATCTGTTTTGAGGCGCGAGATAAATTATGAAGAAGCAGTTGTTGGAAAAACGAAAATTCATTATCTCACTAATCGGCGTTTGTCTGATCACAACACTTGCGCTCGCACAACGACCGGGCGGAAGAGGCGGTGGCGGCGGCCAACACAAAAAGCCCACGATGGATTTGCCGCCGGTATATTCCGATAACATTCCGAAAGCCGATAAAGACTTGTCAGGCAAGTTCACCTTCACGCGCATTCGGTTTGATATGCCGGGGCTTGATGCACGTTACAGCTTTGGCGCTCTTGGCGATGGTGGCCCGCCCTGGTCACACGATTATCCAGTGGCAGGTCGCCACTTCATGAAAATCGTCAACGAACTTTCCAAGACCGATGTGACGCTCGACACCAACGAACCCATCTATCGTTTCGGCGATGAAGAGCTTCACAAGTTCCCTTTCGCTTATTTATGTGAAATCGAGTGGATGAGTCTGGGCCAAGAGGAAATTGCAGGAATGCGTGAGTACTTGCTGCGCGGCGGTTTCGTTTGCATAGACGATTTTCGTAACGAACAAGGCCTTGCCAATTTAATTCACCACGTGAAGCAGGCGTTTCCCGAACAGGAATACCAACTCAAGAAGCTCGACGTTTCACATCCAATCTTTAACTGCTTCTTTTCAATCAAGACACTGGCGCTGCCCTCGCTTTATGGCGGAGCCTATCAAGGGCAACGAAATGCCGCGCCTGAATTCTGGGGACTCGAAGACCCCGACACCAAACGGCTGATGATGGTGGTGAATTACAATTACGACATCAGCGATTTCTGGCAATTTTCCGACAA
>JAYSVR010000476.1:0-12631 GCA_043718445.1 Acidobacteriota bacterium
CGGCGGCTTTGACGCCGCTTTCTCAAGTCTCCGCAATAGACGCAGATCGGGAAACGTGGGAAAGCGGCGTCAAAGCCGCCGCACTCCACAGGCTTCACCGATTCAAGCGATTGAAGCTATTCGAGTTTTATTTGCACAGGCTTCAAATATCTGTAATTGCCGTTTTAGTTGCGGTCACTTGAAAACCATTGGCAAGCACGACCGCCGTAACTTCAGTCCCGGGGTTGTCGCTGCGCGAACCGAACACCTTGACTAAGGCTTGACCATTGTTGGCGTCTACGAATTCAGTCTTGCTGCCATTCGAACCATCGCGGCGCTTGACGTTGACAGTCACCGCCGCCTTCGTCAGACAAGCCAGCTCAGGCCGCGCCCAAGTCACAAAAAAGGTTTCTGAAGTCGAACCACGCTCAAACAATTGAACGCTTTGCACTGTGACATTCGAACGACAGGCAGCGGGAAGTTGCGACGGGTCTACGAAAACATCTGCCATCAAAACAGGCTCCGCCTGGGGCTGTTGCATCCAGCGTCCGTACGCCACTGAAACAAATAAAACAGATAAGAGAATCAGGGTTTTTCGAGTCATAAACGCCTCCTTAAAAGTTGCGCGTGATTTGGTCAGTTAAGACAACATTTTGATTGCCTTGCTTCACGTTGAAAGTGAGTTGCGCCGTCGCCCGGATGAGCTTGGGAGCGCCGCCGCCCAAACTTATTGCCGTCGCCGTCCCGCCCGGCTTGGGCAATGAACGTTTTTCTTTATCCGACGGGTTGAAGCCGCCGCCAGCAGGCGCAGCCCCGCTGCCTTCAACGCCTTTAAGGTCAACTCCTCCTATTTTTTCCTTCACTGTTTGGGGACTGTTGAGGCTCCCGTCGTTAGGCGTAACCGGCGTCAGCGTCAGAACGACATTGCGCGTATCGTTGCCAACCAACGCCGTAGCCGAAGCCACTTGCCCATTGGCGAATTCAGCCCTGAGAGTGATCGAACCCGCAGCGCCATTGAGAGTACCTTGAGTTTTAGTTGGCACGCCGGTCACTTGCATCACGACGCGGACGAGCAAATCGTTGGCGCGCACGAGGTCGAGCAACTTCGCTGACGGCGGGGCGCTCGGTTGCACACCTTGATTGCTCGCCTTCGCTGACGTGTTGGGTTGCGCTCCCGACTGGCCTTGCGGCGTAGGGTTCGCAGCTTTTTGTTTTTCAGCCGACGACTTTTCGGTCGGCGTATTTTTCGAATTCGCTGTTTGCGACTTGTTAGTCGCGCTGCTTGCGCCCTGCTTGTCTTGCGCGACAACAGCGCAGACGAGCGACAGCAGAATGGTAAGACTCAAACTCGAAGTTATTGCTGCGCGTTTCATATTTCTGTTCATGGTTTGGATAACGGTTGATTGAACGCACTTTGCCGCTGACAGTCGTTGCCAAAGATGCACGGCAACGACAGCCTGCGGTTCAGCGTGGTTGTGGGGATGGTTTAGAAGTTGCCGGATTTGTTGGCGCGCAAGATTTCTTTCTTGCCATTGCGCAGCACGTCGGCGACGGCGCTCAAGGTGAAGCTCTTGGCGAAAACGCCATCGGGCATCGGCAATTTCATTGAGACCAATTCGCCAATTTCTTCAAAGACTCCGCTGATGCGGGTTTTCGTGCCGTCAGTATTCAACGTGATGAGTTCGACCCGGACGCTTTGCAATTTGGCTTGGTCTACGATTTCGGCCAGTTCCATCTTGACCGAAACCGGAACCAATCGTTTCTTGCCAACCAACGATGCGGCGGCGTCCTGTTTCTTGACTTCGTGAATGCGCAGGATGCCAGCGGCTCGATCAGCCGTCTTGGCCTGCGCCAACGCGGGCAAGCTCACTGCGAATAGGGCCAAAGCGGTCACGAAAAGTTGCGTGAAAAAATTTCTGCGGTTCATTGATTATTCTCCTAGAGTTAAAACAGTTCAGTTGAAACTGTCAGTTAGTTCAGGGCGCGCTAAGGGGTTCAGCGCGACTGCGATAAAAAATTTTGTTTGAACAACCCGGCACGCGCGCGACACAGCCCCTGCGCGGTTTAGGAGTGTTGCGCCCTACGCGCGTGCCGTCGTTGTTACCGGGCAGTCAGTTGGCCGTTGGCCTTGATGACTACCTGGAATTCTTCGACTTTCTTGATGATCTGCCCGGCTGAAGCGAGTTTGTCAGTGCGAATTTTGGTCGAGCCGACTACGCCAATGCTGGCTTGACCGCCGTTCATTTGCGCGCGCTTGCCGCTAATCAAACCGTTCGCACCTTCGGCGCTTTCGGTCGTCAGGTTAAACGTCACGAGTTCTTTCTGACCGTCCATCGTGACCTCAAACGGCATCTGCGTGAGTACGAGCTTGCCGGTCTTGAGATCAAACGCAGACTTGCCCGCGCGCAATAACCGCACGCTGACCTTGCGTCCTTTTGCCGAAGTGTTCGCGAAAACGGCTTTGCTCATCACTTCGTTGCCGCCCGCGAGTTCAGCAACGCTCGCCGAAAAACTGGCCGGAGCTTCGACGCTATCAATGATTTGCCACTTGCCGTTGGCGTCGGGCTTGCACAACTCAAGGCGAATCGTGCCGCTGAAATCACGTTGCGCAAACAAGGCGCGCGCGAACAAGCCGCTCGACGCAATCAACGTAAGCAGCGCCAAGCTGACCGCCGTGCGCACGATTTTTTTCTGTTTCAAACTGGATAAATTCATTTGGTTTTCCTTTCTGATTTGGTTGATTCCTCTCACGTTAAAAAGGGTTCAACGTGCAATCTTTAGCGGGGCAAGAGCCGCCGCAAGTGCCGCCGCGCCCGGTCGGATTCATAAAGAACAGACAGGCTTGGTTCTGGCCCGCGCACGAGCCGCAGCCGAATGAACCTAGCGTTTCTTTGCTCGTTTTGAATTGGACGACGCCGCCGCTTTCGCCCTGCTTGACGATCTCGAACTTGCTGGGGTCTTTCAGCCGGACGCCGCTTTTGCCTTCGCGCACCAACACTTCACTGAGCTTGGGTTTGCGCTCTTCTTTCTTGCTTTGCGCCACCGCGAATACCGTCAACCCGATTACAACCAAGCCAAACGCCATCAAGAGCGCGCGGTAAAACTGCTTTGAATAAACGTGAAACATTTGCCTGTCCTCCGAAAAAGTGGGTAAACCTTTGAACGATTGCTCGTCCGCGACGCCCTTCGCCTCTTCCCTTGCCGCTGTTTCCCAACGACGTGTGCAAGGTAAGCCAACCCACGACATGGCGTCTTAAATGCGTTTTGAATGTTTTCTAAAAGTTTTTTGAAGAAGCCCTAATTGCCTGACCCGGATTGCCTGAATGAATGGGCTGGTGATAATGGCGGTTCCATTAACGTGTCCGTAGCCCGAGCGTAAGCGAGGGCTACCTCTGCGTTAGACGCAACAGCGTCACCGAACCAATCAAAACATCCTTGAGGTAGCCCTCGCTTACGCTCGGGCTACGGACACGCTGCGCGCTAAGACAATCTGAGTTATGCAGGAAATTCAAAACGTAAAAACTGAAACACCCAACTGGTGGGCGACCGTGCGCGAAGCCGTGCATGGCAGCCAGCAGGATTTCACCGAAGGCAGCATCGGACGCGCCATCTTTTTATTGTCAGTGCCGATGGTGCTCGAAATGATGATGGAATCGCTGTTCGGCCTGGTGAACGTTTATTGGGTAGCCCATCTCGGCAAGGAACAAGCCGCCGCCGTAGGCATCACCGAAGCGTTGCTCACCATCGTCTTTACCGTAGCGATGGGTTTGAGTATGGCTACGACCGCGACGGTCGCGCGGCGCATCGGCGAGAAAGACGAAGAAGGCGCAGGCCACGCCGCGATGCAAGCCATCCTGCTGGGCGTGCTTTGTGCGATCCCTATCGGACTGATCGGCGCGCTGTTCGCTCCGCAACTGTTCAGGCTAATGAATGCCGAACCATCGGTCGCGGCGATGGGTACGGGATATTTGCGCATCATCTTCGGCGGCAACATCGTCGTGATGTTGATCTTTCTCATCAACGCGATCTTTCGCGGCGCGGGCGATGCGGCGATTGCGATGCGCGCGTTGTGGATCGGCAACGCGATCAATCTAGTACTCGATCCGTGTTTGATTTTCGGCTGGGGGCCATTCCCTGAACTCGGCGTAACGGGTTCGGCGATTGCCACCACCATCGGACGCGGCGTCGCCGTGGGCTATCAACTCTGGCGGCTGTTCGGCGGTACGAGCCGTGTGCCGGTACGCAAGGCGCAATTCCTGCCCGATTGGTCGGTGATGCGTAACCTGCTGAAAATGTCGCTCGGCGGCATGTTGCAAATGTTGCTCGCCACCGCCGCCTGGATGTTCATGATGAGTCTGGTCGGACGTTTCGGCAGCGCCGCGCAAGCCGGTTACACCATCGCGATTCGCATCCTGATCGTAGCCATCCTGCCTTCGTGGGGCATGAGCAACGCGGGCGCGACTTTGGTAGGGCAAAATCTCGGCGCCAACAAACCTGACCGCGCTGAAAAATCAGTCTGGCTCGCGGGACACAGCAACGCTGTCTTTCTCGCCATTATTACGCTGGCTTGCGTGCTGGGCGCTGAATGGATGGTGCGCCTGTTCACCGACGACGCCGAAGTCATTCATCACGCGAGCAATGCGCTCAGGTATATCAGTTACGGCTATGTGTTTTATGGCTACGGCATGGTGATGGCGTCGGCCTTTAACGGCGCGGGCGATACGTGGACGCCGACCAAACTCAACATCATCTGTTTCTGGCTGATTCAAATTCCGCTGGCGTGGATGCTTTCGCAATGGACGGGCTGGAACGAACTCGGCGTATTTTTTGCCATCACGTTCTCTGAATCTATTTTAGCCGTGCTGGCGATGATCTATTTCAAACAAGGCAAATGGAAGACGATGCAGGTCTGACACGCTTTAGGACAAAGGAATCAGAACAGAGGAATGGGGCTTTTGGTTTTGCGCTAAAAAAGTAAACTTCGTCTGCCAAGCTCTCGTTATCTAACGCGCGTCAGAGCCAACCATCTGACCACCAATCAACCAATTTCAAGGAGTGAAAAAAAGCAATGAGTGATAACACAACTAGCAATGCGCCACTGGCGACACAACCGCCGCCGAACAAACCCAACGACCCGCTCGAAGACATCGCTTCGACCTTGCGCGACCTTTTCAATCGCGTCCCCGACACGGTCAACAAGGCCGTCGAAAGAGCAATGAACATGAAAGACACGACGGTCGTCACGCGGCTGAATGACGACGCTTCAGAAAAGCTCGACCTGCTCGTGCAAGCAGGCGTATTCAAAAATCGCGTAGAAGCCTCGGCCTTTCTCATCGAAGAAGGCATCAAGGCCCAAGCCCCGCTCTTCCAACGCATTCAAGACAAGATGACCGAGATCGAAAAGTTGCGCGCCGAGTTGCGCAATACGGTCGCGCCACCTGCGTAAAAAAAACAATGGGAGCTATAGGAGCAATGGGAGCTATAGGATTTTTTTCCTACAGCTCCCATTTCTCTTACAACTCCCATTGTCCCAATCACCCATCAGCGCGGGTCTGCGTTGTTTTCTGTCGGCACGGCGGGTGAAGCCACGACACCGCCTTTAATCATTTTCGGAGCAATCTCTACGCGACCGAGCAGGATGTGCTGAATCCGCTTCGGCAAAACGAATTGCGCGGCGCGCAAGATCATATTCACGACGCCCGCGATGTCGCCGGGGCCTTCCCAATGTTCTTCGAGCGCGGCGACGGGCGCGCGTCCGAGCAGGCGCAACATCGTGAGCGCGACCAGATACAAATCATCCACCTGCCCGATGAAAGGCAGCACATCGGGAATCAAATCGAGCGGCGAAATCACATAAACAATCGCGCCCGTCAGAAACGCCTTTTCGGCTAGCGGTACGCGGTTGTCTTTGAACAGGCGATAAAGCAGCTTCACAAAATTCGGAAGCAGCATCACCGCATCGCGCAAGATATTGCGCGCTTCACGGCGTTGGGCCCCAGGCACACTTTGATGAGTTTGGTTCAACAGCGTTCTCCTTCAAAAAGTTATTCAGTTGCCGCGCTTGGTGTCGGATGCTTAAATCGCATCATTACAAATGCACTCGCAAACGCACCCGCAAACATAAGTTTTACGGCGGCTGAAATCTATCAGTAAAAGTACGCGAAAAGAAATATGACCGAAACTAAAGCCGAAACTAAAAACAGTTACAACCATCACTTCCCCGACGCGCTCGCGCTCACCGACGATAATCAAGTCTTGCAAGTCACGTGGGACGACCAGCACGTCAGCCGTCATCGCCTTGACGTATTGCGCGCCGAATGCCCTTGCGCGCATTGCCAGGGCCATTCGCCCGAACAATCGCTCAACCTGACGGCTGCGCAATTCGCCGACATCCAACTCACCGACATGGCCGTCGTAGGCCGCTATGCTTACAACCTCGTATTCAGTGACGGACACAACACCGGAATTTATACGCTGAAGATTTTGTACGAACTGACGAACTCAGCCTGAGCGCATATGACAAAAGCGCCAGCGGCAATAAACAAACTGCTGCTGGCGCTTTTATTGTTACTGAATCAATCAGCCTTACTTGCCGATCTTGCGATTGGGCATTTCACGCAAGCCCACCGCCCCCACCGGCGTAATGCCGACGGTGACGTTGAAGCTGCACTTCACGTTGGGATTGCTCACCAGCGAACACGTGACCAGCGTCGTGCCGACGGGAACCGCGGTTCCTGACGGCGGGTTGCAAGTCACCGGCGCACCGGCAGGCGAACTGGTCGGTGTCGGATAAGTGAGGATCGTCATCACCGAACTCGGACAAGTTATCGTCGCAATCACAAAGCCCGCATCCAGCGTGTGATCGCTGCGTCCGGCGTCGCCCGTCGTGACCGCAATCACGGCGTCGCTGCCGACCATCGCGGCGTCAGAATCGCGGCTGTCGCCGTTGGGCGTCGCGTCAGCGTCTTTGTTAGACAACGTTGCCGCCGTCAAACTCGGCTGGCCTTTATCAATGCGAATCTCGTAAGCCATATTCGGCAACACGCCGCCGCTCACGTTCGAGGCATTAAAGTAATAAAGCCCCTGATTGTTCGTCGTCGTCGTACCGACCTGCTGGCCGTTTTTGAACAAACGCACCGCCAAGCCACTCAAGCCTTCTTCGTTGGCATCTTGAATGCCGTTCGCGTTGCTATCGTTCCAAACGCGGTTGCCGATTTCAATCGGCGCGGGATCGCACAACGCTACGAGATCGCCCAGGCCGTTGGCTTTGCCCAACAGGTCTGAGCCAAGGCCTTCGCCGTTATAAACGCGATAGACTTTGGCGCGCGCGCCCGTGCCATTGCTCGTCCAATGCACGCCGCCATCCCACAACGTATCGTCGTCGTTGATAAAGATCGGATCGAACGCCGTATATGCCACATCGGGTCTGCCCGGCAGTTGCAACAAACCGCCCAAGCCGACTTCGTCATGCCAAGGGTCATAAAAATCGCCGAAGTAAAATTCGCTGCCGCCCGGCCCTTGTCCATTGCTTTGCGGGCCTACGCCGCGTCCGCCGCAGCGACCGTTGTTTTCAAACGTCCAACCGCCGCTCGCACTGCCGCAAGCGCGCAACGTATCGCCCGCCGCAATGCCGTAATACAACCCATGATCGGTTGGGCTATCGAGCGCATTGTTGCCAAACTGATCGCCCGCGCGATCACGCAAGCCAATCACCAGATTGCCGTTGTCGAACTCAATGTCGGTGAACATCGGTTGCGGATAAATGCCGCGTCCGAATGAACCGATATTGCGATAGACCGGCGACCACGGACGCCACGCCGCCGAATAACAATCGTTCGGGCCAAGCTCGGCGCTGTCGGTGCAACGGCGCGGATAGTTCAGCGGGAACTCAAACACTGGTTGCGCGCTGAAAGAAAGATCAGTCGGATTCACGGCATAAACATAGCCGCGCATCTTGCTCGCGTCGCCATTCGGCGTCGCCGTCGTGATGGTGCTTTCAGCCGAACAAACTACGCCGACATACAACCTACCTTGGTAATTTTTCAATGCGAAAGGCCGCGCATCACTCGCGCTGGAGCAGCCCGGCAGATTTGTCGGAATCGCGCTGCGCCGCGTATTGCTGCTGGTCGCCGCCTGATTGAGCGGAATCGCATACAACGAACGATCCGCCAGATTCACGGCAAAAAACTGCGACTCATCGTCTGAGATCGCCAGCCCGCCCAACGCCGCTTTGCCGACGGCATCCCAACTCAGGTTGTCGTTGTCGCGGTTGTAATCAGCCGGGTTGTGCGTATTCGCGCCCGCCGTATTCGCGCCAAAAATCGTATTCAGATTGGCCGCGACTGAGACTGCGCCGTTGTTGCGATTGATCGAATAAATCGCGCCCGTGCCGCCGGGGCCATAGCCCGTGTGCTTTTTCATGAAGGCTCCGGCAAAAAGCTGCCGCGTGCCGCGCGCATAAGCCAAGCCCCACGTCGTACCGGCTTGCGCTTCGTTGGCGAGAATCGGATGCGTCGGCGCATCGAAATCTGTGTATGGGCCTTCACCCGTCGTGCGCGTACTGCCCGCTGAATAAGGGAAGCTCAGGACGGTAGGATTTGCGCCCAGTTGCGCGCCGTAAACATAACAACTCGTCGCGACATCAGGATTGTCCTGACAGAACTCTTGCGGAATGATGATGGCGAGGCTGACATTCGAGCTGTTGCCATCGCCGACGAATTGCACTGTGGTTCTCGAATCTGCCCCAGTAGTACCAGGTACGAAGCCCGCCGGCAGGTTGGTGAACTCGACGCGGTAAGGGCCGGTGCCCGTAGCGTTGATCGAATAATTGCCGCTCGCGTCAGACTGACTGCTACCGACGGCTTGATTGGCTGCGTTATAAGCCGTGACGGTGAGACCGGCGATGCCGCGATCAGTAGCGACACCAATCGTACCCGCGCCGTTGTTATTGATTTGCGTCGGCGACGAATTGAACGCGCCGTTGCCATTGTAATCTTGAAAAACCGTGCCGCTGATCGTTCCGGCAGCGGTGGGTGCGCTGGCAAAAAACCGCGCAAATGATTTGCTGGTAAAAAGGCTGATGCCGATGACAAGCAACGCCAGCAGCAAAACGACGCTGCGGGTTTGCGAAAAGCGATTAGCCAAAGGGGTGCGTAACATAAAACAGATTCCTCCGGTTGCATGCGAATGTGATCGTCAGGCTTCGCGGCACAGGGCGCTGCGCGTTGAAGCATCAGATGATTTCGGGGGGTAGAAAAGTAGTTATGGGGTGATTGAAATGAGTGCGTAACAGACGATTGCGCACTGACCCGTGAACAGTAAGCGGCAAGGCGCAGTTTGGTCAATCGCAGAGAACCGCCGCGCAATGGTTCGTCTCGCGTAAAGTAGTCAGAACAGGTTGGGCAGGCGGATTTGACACTATTGATGCGAGGCCGCCAGCACTTCAACCCCCACCAACGTCCGGTTGTGATAATCGTAGATCAAGCCTTTTTCCAAATCATCGGTTGTGCGGTTCGCAGCCAGATCGTCGCGGAACTTCAAATAAAGCGTATCCGCTTCAGCATCGTAGCGAATTGAGATAGGAAGGGCGGGCAGATCAACCCGCTGTGCTGCGCTCATTAGCAATGCACTGTGATTTATTTTTACTCGTTTGCCCGCCATCTCACTTGCTCCGATTGTATGAGCCTTGGAAATAAAAAGCCGCGTAACTTTCCTCATATCGTTCGCTTGCAAGAAGCAGATAAAAGGAACGCTGCGCGGCTTTTCTTAATGCACGCTGGAAGCGTGCGCACCCAGGGTTAAACCAGTTTGGTTTTGCGCACCGGCAAATCGCGTACGCGCTTGCCTGTCGCAGCAAAGATCGCATTCGTCAATGCAGGAATCATCGGCGGCACGCCGGGTTCGCCTACGCCAGCCGGAGGCGCACTGCTGGGCACGATGTGTACGTGCGTTTTCAACGGAGCCTCGTGCATGCGTGCGACCGGATAACCGTCGAAGTTCGATTGCTGAATCACGCCGCCCGTCGCCGTGATTTCGCCCATCATTGCGATGCTCGTGCCGAACACCGCCGAGCCTTCGAGTTGCGCTTTGACCCGGTCGGGATTGATGACGCGGCCCGCGTCAAGCGCTACGTGAACCGACGGAATGCGCACGCGGCCTTGTGCGTCCACCGTGACTTCCACGACGAAAGCCAGGTAGCTCAAAAAGCTGCGATGCGCGGCAAAGCCGAAGCCGTGTCCTTTAGTGGATTTGTGTTTCGCCCAACCGGACTTTTCGGCGACGAGTTCGATCACATTACGCATGCGTCCGGTGTCAACGGGATATTCGTCCTGCGACTTGCCGTGATTGATGTAATCCTTGCCGAGCGCGAGCTTGCGCGGCGCGCCTAATAAGTCGAGCGAGTACTCAACCGCATCGCGTTTCGCCAACACCGCCAATTCATCCAAGAAAGAATGAATCGCAAACGCCTGATAGATATTCGCCACTGAACGCAGCCAGCCGATGCGTACGTGATTTTTGGCCGGGCCGTTTTCGGCGCGATGGTTCGGAATGTCGTAAGGCAAATCATTCCAGCCCATCATCATTTCAAAGGCTTCGGCGTGCGTCGCCGCCGGATTGAACGTCGTGCCAATCGAAGGATAAGCCACGCGCTGCAACCACGCCGTAGGCTTCCCTTTCGCATCGAGCGCAGCCTTCATATACATCGCGGCGACCGAGTGGTAGTAATCGAATTGAATATCTTCCTCGCGGCTCCATGTGACTTTGACCGGCTTGCCGACGGCCTTTGAGAGCAACGCCGCTTCGGCAACGTAATCGGGTTTCGACTTGCGACCGAATCCGCCGCCCAACAACGTGACGTGACAAATCACATCTTCCTTTTTAATCTTCAAAGCCGCCGCCACCGTGTCTTGCACGGCTTGCGGATTCTGCGTGTTCGCGTGGCAAACGACCTTGCCGTCTTTGAATTCAGCCACCGCCGCCACCGGTTCCATCGGCGCGTGCGCGAGATGCGGCGCGTAATACTCCGCCTCGTGGGTCTTGCCACCCTTGGCGAATTCGGCGTCTACGTCACCGACATTTCGAATAACCTTTTGCGGCTTGCGTACTGTTTCTAGCAACGACTGTTTGAACTTCGCCGAGTCGTAAGCCGCGTTCGGACTTTCGCTCCATTCGACCTTGAGCGCCTCGCGGCCTTTCTTCGCCGCCCACGTCGAGTTGGCAATCACGGCGACGCCGCCCAAAGGTTGAAACATCGTCGGGCCAGTCAGGTCAGGAATCGTGACGGTTTGCATTACGCCTTTGACCGCTTTCGCCGCTTTGTCGTCGAAATTTTTCAGCTTGCCGCCGAACACCGGCGAACGCGCAATCGAAGCATGCACCATCCCTGGCATGCTTGCGTCAATGCCGAATACGCCTTTGCCCGAGGTGAGATTGTCGCGGTCAATCGTCGGCAGCGACTTGCCCACATAACGATAGTCCGCCGACGATTTGAATTTCAGTTCTTCCTTTTTCGGTACGGCTTGCTGTGTGGCGAGCGCGGCGAGTTCGCCGTAACCCAGCTTCTTGCCACTGGTATGCACGACGAAATGATTATTGGCTTTGCATTCAGCGACCGGCACACTCCATTTGCTGGCGGCGGCGCGTTCGAGCATCAAGCGCGCAGCGGCTCCGGCCTCACGAAAGGCGTCATAAAAATCGCGGATCGAACAAGAGCCATCAGTATTTTGCGAACCGTATTTCGGATCGCCAATCGCTTGTTCAAGTATGACGCGGCTCCAGTCGGCTTCTAACTCCTCGGCCATCACGACCGGCAACACGCTGCGCGAACCGGTTCCCATTTCAGAGCGGTGCGTCACGAGAATGACTTTGCCATCGGGTTCGATGCCTAGATAAACATTCGGATTCCACAACGCCTTGTCAGCATCGCTGACGGATTCAGCCGTCGTAGCGCCCGTGTAATCAAATAACTCAGAGGGTACGCCCGCCCGCGCGCCGATGACGAAGGCGCTCGAAGAAACAAGGTGAGCGAGAAAGGTGCGACGCGAAGGGATTTCAATGCGATACATTATTCGCCTCCTTTTGCCGTTTGAACTTTGTTGCCATTCGCCGCCGCATGAATCGCTTCGCGGATGCGTTGATAGGTTCCGCAACGGCAGATGTTGCCGCGCATGCCTGCGTCAATGTCGGCGTCGGTGGGTTTGGGTTTCTGTTTGAGCAAGGCGCAGGCTTGCATGATTTGCCCCGACTGGCAGTAACCGCATTGCGGTACGTTGGCATTGCGCCAAGCCTGTTGCACTGGATGGTTGGCTTGCGGATGCAAACCTTCAATCGTCGTGATGTTTTTCCCGGCGGCGGTTTGCATATCGGTCTGGCAACTGCGCACGGCCTGCCCGTTCAGATGAACGGTACACGCGCCGCACAGCCCTTCGCCGCAGCCATATTTCGTGCCGGTCATTTGCAACTCGTCGCGCAAATACCACAGCAACGGCATATCCGTCTCACCGTCGAACTGACGGCTGACGCCATTCACTTTTAGCGTAATCATGCTTTCGCTCCTGATGTTTTGGGTTGGTTAAAAAGATTGACTCAAAAAGACAGCGGCATCTTAGAGGGAGCAATGGCTGTGAGCAATAGCGGCAAAAACCGCTAGCGT
>JAYSVR010000477.1:0-3960 GCA_043718445.1 Acidobacteriota bacterium
AGGAGCATATTGAATGTCGAAAGAATTGATCGTGAGCGTCAACGGACGCGAAAAGAAAATCGCCATCCTCGAAGATGACGTCGTCACCGAGTTTTACGTTGAACGCGGCGACGAAAATCAGGGCATCGTGGGCAACATTTATAAAGGCCGCGTGATGAAAGTGCTGCCCGGCATGCAATCCGCTTTCGTGGACATCGGCCTCGAACGTGACACCTTCCTTTACGTTTCTGATTTCTTCGATGAAGAGATGGAAGAAGAAGTTGACGTGGTGCAGACGCACCAAGCGCCGCCGCAACAGGCCCAACTGACGCAGCCGGCAGCGCGTCAGGACCGAACTGATCGTGATGATTCGTATGGCAGCAACGACCGTCGGGGCAACGACCGGCGTGATCGTCGTAGCGGCGGGCCCCGCCGCGATTTCGCGCCTGCGCCCCATTCCGCACTCGATGATGAGCAGGAAGACGAACTCACTGCCGCCGCGATGAGCCACATTTCAGACCTGGCCGAAGAGCCCGAACTCGAACCGGCTCCGGGCGATGAAATGATGACCTCTGGCGCAGCGATCATCACTGGCGATGGAGAAGCCGTTCTCAAAGTCGTCAACGATGATGACGAACCGCGCCGCCGTCGCCGCGACCGTAACGATCCGCGCAACCGTCGCCGTGATCGCTTGCGCGTCACCGAAGAAGCGCCGCGTGCCGTCACGCCCGAAGAAGAAGCCGAAGCCCTAGCGTTCTTAACGGGCATTGAGGGCGTTCCGCCGCTTGATGACGCCGAGACCGCCGAGGTCAATGAAGCCATTGAGATCGCTGAAGCCGCTGAAGCTGAAGCGACTGAGACAGAAGACGCCGCTCCGCGTCGTCGTCGTCGTCGCCGTCCGGCGGGCAAAGAAGTTGCCGAAGCCGTGGCTGAAGTCGAAGCTGAAGAACCCGCACCTGAACCAGTGGTCATCGTTCATCACAACCCTTATGAACGCATCGCCGACGATGACTGGACGCCGACCGCCGGTGATTCGCTCAAAGACGCAATGATGCAAGAGCGCATCGAAGCCCACATGCGCGCCGAAATGTTTGAAGTCGAGCCTACGCCCGAAGTAACCGTCGGTTCGCTCTCAGGCGCGCTCACCATCGCCGATCAGTTCGAACGCATCAGCGATGGCAGCGAGGAAGAAGCTGTTGCCGCCGTTGCTCATACTGAAGTTGCTCCGACCGAAGTACTCGAAACGGCTTGGCCTGAAACCGAGCGCCGCGTGCAGGAATTCATGCCGCAACGCGAACGCGATACGCTCGAAATGCCTTTCCCCGATTTAGAAGAGTTAGGCATTACGACCAATCACGAAATCAGCGAACCCGTCGAAGCTGCCAAGCCCGCTGACGTACCCAATGACATAGTTGACATGCTGGGCGATGTCGAACTGGTCAGCCTCGCGCCGAGCGAAGCGCCAATTGAACCTGTGGTTGAGCCGGTGGTTGAAGTCGTCGAAGAAGAAATTCCTGATGCAGCGGCAACCTTGCGGCCTCGGCGCAAACGCGCTGAATTCGCCACGCGCCGTGGTGGACGCGGACGCCGTCGTACCAACGACCGCGTACGCACGACCGCGACCGATGCGACTTCGGCTGACGACGATACGGCGCAAGGTCATTTGCACTCGCACGAGGATGATGATGATGAAGATGACGCGCCGCCGCCGAGCCGTTACGCTCCCGCACCAATGGCAGCGCCCGTCGCAGCGCCCGCGCCTTCGCGGTCATATAGCAATAGTGGCGGTGGTGGCGGTTCGCGCGGTGGTTACAATTCGCGTCCGGTGATTACCGACCTCTTGCGCGAAGGCCAAGAGATCATTGTTCAAATCGCCAAAGAACCCATCGGACAAAAAGGCGCGCGCATCACGTCGCATGTGGCCTTGCCGGGCCGTTACATCGTGTATATGCCGACCGTCGAACACATCGGCGTGTCGCGCAAGATCGGTACGGACGAAGAGCGCCTGCGGTTGAAACGTACGTTGCAAACCCTGCGCACCGAAGCCGGTGGCACGGGCGGTTTTATCGTCCGCACCGCCGCCAACGGCGTCTCGACCGAAGAGTTGCGCGAAGACATGAATTACCTGTTGCGTACCTGGGCTGACATTCGCCGTCGCGCTGACCGCGCCAAAGCTCCGGCCATCGTGCATCGTGATTTAGATTTGGTACAGCGTATTTTGCGCGATCAGTTCTCCGGCGACTTCCACGCCATTCGCGTAGACAACGAATACGAATACGAACGCATTGTTGATTTCGTCTCGCGCTTCGCGCCTAAGCTCGTCAATCGCGTCAAGCTCTATACCAAAGAGACGCCGATTCTCGATCAATTCAGCGTGCAGCCTGAAATTGATAAAGCCGTCAAACCGCGTGTCTGGCTGCGTTCGGGCGGATACATCGTCATCAATCAAACCGAAGCGCTGGTGGCGATTGACGTGAACACGGGCAAGTTCGTCGGCAAGTCGAATCGCCTCGAAGACACCATTACCAAAACCAATATGGAAGCGGCCAAAGAAATCGTACGGCAAATTCGTTTGCGCGACCTCGGCGGCATCATCGTGTTGGATTTCATTGATATGGAAGAACGCCGCAACCGTGCCAAGGTGTTGCAGGCGCTCGAATACGAGATGCGCAACGACAAAGCGCCGTCGAAGATTCTGCAATTCAATGACTTCGGTTTGGTCGCCATCACCCGCAAGCGCGTCAAGCAATCGCTCGAGCGTACGCTCTGTACGCCGTGCAGCTATTGCGGCGGCGGTGGTATGGTCAAGAGTCCGCAAACGGTGAGTTACGAAATTCTTGCCGAAGCGCGCCGCATCTCGAAAGAGGTGGACGATGCCAACGAAGTCATCCTGCGCGTTCACCCCGACATCGCCAAAGCCCTGCGTACGACTGAAAGCGATGTGTTGCAGGAAATCGAGACTTACCTCGGCGGCGTCGTTTCGCTCAAGAGCGATCCGACGGTGCATCAAGAACAGTTCGACATCGCGTTGGCCTGAGCTTTAGTCAGGCAATTAAATGATTCACTGAATGGCGCGAGGATTTATCCTATTTATCCTCGCGCCATTTTTTTCGTTGCGCCCGCCAATTTTTCAAACTGCTTAACCGAATGATCGGCGAGACTGACTCGCGCCACCGCTTTTTCGCGGGATTCTTATAAGTGTTGAAAAAAAATCTCGCCTACCTCAAACGCTCTTGACAAGCCACCGCGTCAGGCGTAATTTCCGCGCCGTTGAGCTAACTCAACAACTAACCATCGTAAACAGACAATTTAATCAACCCGGCAGCCACGTTGCCAATTTCCGGCTGCTTTAACCGACCGCTCCGACTTAAATTTCCGCTCGCTTGAATTACCTGAGCGAGTAACCAGCATTGCAGCAAGCCAGCGCAAAGCCTGCGCCGTCAGGGGAGTGTTACGCCATGTTCAAGCGTCGTTCATCCGTGAGTTTCGTTCGTGAGCTAGCCTGTTTCTTACTTTCGACCATGTTAATTGCCGCGCCTGCGTTGGCCTTGCCGGTTAAACCTCGCACCACTGCTTCGCCGCTAGCGGTATTTAGCCTAAGTAACTTGCGTGCCCGCCTCGCACTTGGATGCCGAGCCTGTTTCTGTCGCCTTATGCCACGGGCGCGGCGCTGCAAACCGGTACGACGCCGAATCTGAATACCTTGCGGAATAACTCGTTACACGCGCCGAACGCTTATACTCAGGGGAGCTTGCCGGCGGCGAATTACCTCGATCCGAAGCCGACGGTTACGGGAAATTTCAATACCTATTTCACTCAATTAACCGAGCCAAACAATCCCAGCGGGCCCATCGTCGCGTTGCCGATGCAAATGCCTGATCCAACGGCGGGCGCTTCGGTGGTGGGCGGCTTGTCGGTGGATATGATTACGCGCCATTTTAACTGGATGGCTCCGGTGATGTCGTTGCCGGGGCGCGCCGG
>JAYSVR010000478.1:0-12582 GCA_043718445.1 Acidobacteriota bacterium
ACGCTCACTTCTCCTGGGGTTACGGCTAACGCCTTCACCCCAGGCTTTATGCTGCCGCCTGCGTTCGCAGGCTGAAACCATGCAAAGATTTGGGTAATGGCATAAGCCTTTAGGGCTACGGCTAAGGCTGAACGAAGCGGAAAGAGTCACTTCCCGCGCGTTAGCGATGTAAAAACGTTTAGCTTGCCGCCAGCGCCACTCGCTTCATGGCAACCGTTACAGTGCAATTAACCTACCAGTGTTCACCGCAAAAAAAAGGTGGCGTGATTTTCGGTCAGCGCCAACTTACCTTAGCATGCGTGGTAATTCACCTATCAGCTGAACGCGCGCATCAGTACGCAACCCGTCAGGGATTTGCTGAGACAGCGGCGATGAAGCGCCTTCTGATTTAGACTGGAAGCTACCCTCAAGTGTAGCTTCTGTCGGTAGCGATGGAGCCGGACGATGTAACGTAAAACGAGACCTGGAAATAACCTACCGTGGTAAACCTTTCCCTTCGAACTTGAGCGCGAAACCTAGGGTTGATGATGGTAGGTCGCACTTTGATTTCACGCAAAGCTAGATCGGTATTCGCTACGACGTGTTTTACCTGGTGAAGTTGTCGCGGGAAGCGCCCTCGTATTGACGAGGGGATGAGCGAGAATCCGTTTACCGATGAAAACGATCTGAGCGCGTGACCTTGAAGTCATTCTTTCGCCATTGATTTATCGAGAGCGTGAACGACAACGTTCACGCTTTCATGTTTTGGGCCGCCATTGTGGATTCCCACAACTCGCCACAGCGGCGACACCTCGGCACGCAACAGCCCTTGCCCACCTAATCACCGTAGCCACGCGCGTTAGCACGCCCTTCAATTTCAACGACACTGCGCGTGATGCTGAACTTACAAATAAACAACCAGATAGGGCAGATAAGGCTAGGCGGACTCGCGGCATTGCTCATCGCAGCCTGCCTCGCCAGCGTTTGTGCGTATGGCGCGCCACCCGCGCAACGTCCGCCGCTGATTCATCCGCAATCCATCGAAGACCCTAACGACAAGGCGCTAGTCAACTTTCACACAGCCCTGACCAATCACGCAGCGGATGAAACCACGCCCCTCACGCTCATCATGCATTACGGCGATTCGCACATTGCGTCGGAATGGTTCGCGGGGCCGTTGCGGCAATACTGGCTTCAAAATTTTGGCGTCAGCTATGAGAACTTCGGCATCAATGGCGCGCGGGCCTCGCGTCCGTTGCAATGGGATTGGTCGTTGCTGGCTGAACAATTCGCGCTGCGTCCGCCCGCGTTGATCGTGATTGGTTACGGCACCAATGAAGCGGGCGATGCCGATTTGAATCTCAAAACCTATCAACAAACGTTCACTGAATTGTTACAACGCTTTCACGAAGCCGCGCCCAATGCATCGCTCTTGGTGCTGGCTCCGCCTGACCGCGCAGCGTGGCGCAACGGACGCTGGCAATCGCTGGCGACACTGCCCGGCTTGATCGAAACGCAACGCCACGCAGCCTTCGCACAAGGCGCAGCCTTTTGGAATCTTTATGAAGCGATGGGCGGCGCGGGCAGCATTCATCGTTGGCGCGCACAGCAACAGCCGCTCGCGCAAGCCGATCACGTACACCTCACGGCGGCGGGTTATCGGCTCGTAGCCCAAACGCTGTATGGCGCGTTGCGCCGCAGTTACGACCAGCACGTCATCAATAAAATTTGGCAATGAAACGATTATGTTATTCACCCAAGGCAATTACTTTCTCTTTTTGTTACTCGCTTTCTTTGCCTATTGGCTCATCGCCGCGCGCGTGAGTTGGCGCATCGTATTTTTGGTGGCGACGAGTTACGGCTTTTATCTGGCGAGCGGCTGGCAATCAGTGGTTTTATTATTCGCCGTCTCGACGATTGATTACTGCACGACGCGCCTGATGCGGACGACCAACAGCCCGCGCACCCGGAAGCTGCTGCTCGCCGTTTCGCTGACGACTGATGTGGGCGTGCTGTGCGTTTTCAAATACGCCAATTTCTTTCTCGGCAATACGGCACAACTCTTCGGCTGGCACGCGCCAGCGTTGCGCTTGCTCGTACCGCTGGGGCTTTCGTTTTTCATCTTCCAATCACTGGCTTACGTCATTGACAGTTATCGCCGCACGGCTGAACCGGCTCGCAGCTATCTCGAATATCTCGCGTTCATCGCGTTCTTCCCTACGCTCGTGGCCGGGCCGATCTTGCGCGCGTCGCAATTCCTGCCGCAGTTACGACAACCACTCACGCTAACCGCCGAGCAAGGCGGACAGGCGCTCGCGCTCATCGCGTTAGGTTTGCTCAAAAAGATTGCCGTCGCCGATTACCTCAGCGTCAATCTGGTCGAGCGCGTATTCGATTTTCCTGAACGCTACTCTTCGCTCGAAGTTCTCATTGGCGTGTATGGCTATGCGTTGCAAATCTATGCTGACTTTTCGGGTTACAGCGACATCGCCATCGGTTCGGCGCTGTTGCTCGGCTTTGCCTTGCCGGAAAATTTCAACGCGCCTTATCGCGCCGTAGACCTGCCTGATTTCTGGCGGCGCTGGCACATCTCGCTTTCGACGTGGTTGCGCGATTACGTATTTTTCTCGCTGGCTGGCGCGCGCGTACGCAACGTGAAAATGCTCTACGCCGCTTCGTTGCTAACGATGCTCATCGGCGGCTTGTGGCACGGCGCGGCGTGGACGTTCGTGATTTGGGGTTTGCTGCACGGACTCGGATTGGTTGTCGTGCGCTGGTGGCAAACCCAAAAGACGTTTGCCCAAACGTTTCGCGCGTCTCGCTGGGCAACGGTCATCAGCATTTTCATCACGTTTCATTTCGTCTGCCTAACCTGGATTTTCTTCCGCGCCGAAACGCTCGCGCAGGCCTTAAGCATCATCAGGCAAATAGGCCGTGGCAGCGTGGATTTCACCAATCTGAATGCGCCGCTGTTGATCTTGATCGCAGGCGGATTGCTGATGCACTGGCTGCCGCAAGAGCTTTGGACGACGACGCAACGCGGCTTCACGCGCTTGCCCGCGCTCGCCCAAGCCTTGTTGCTGTTTGGCTTGAGCTTAGGGCTTTACGCCGTAGCAAGTAGCGATGTCGCGCCGTTTATTTACACAAGATTTTAGCAACGCGAGGTGTAGGGCAGGTTAGTAACCTGCCCTACACCTCGCCGGGGAACCAATCATGATTTCAGCGCAACAACTCACACTTAAATTTCGCGCAGCAAAAACAAACACGGCATCGCACGCTATCAATAACAAGACGGCGCATACGCTGCTCTACTTCATCGCATTCGCGTTGCTGCCTTACGGACTTTCATTGCCAAGCCATTACCGCTTGCCGCTACCCGAAAGCGTCCTCAGCCTCTTTCCTACTGCCAAGCCGACGGCAGTTAGCGCATCAACGCCGCCAGCGGCTGTGACGCCGATGCCAACCAGCAAGCCGGGCGAGATCGAAGACCCATCCGGCAAGGCGTTGGCGCACTTCTTCAAATCGCTGCGCATCGTAGAAACGCAATGCGGACAAGTGTGCATCAGTCATTACGGTGATTCTCCAATCACGAATGACGGAATCACGGCGACGGTACGGCGCAAGCTGCAAAAGCGTTTTGGCGATGGCGGACACGGCTTCGTTCTCGCGGGCAAGCCGTGGAGTTGGTATCAACACGACGCCGTCACGCTCGAAGCGCGCGGCTGGCAGAGCAACGCTATGTGGTATACGCGCGGCGATACGTTGTTCGGTTTGGGCGGAGCCAATTTCACCGCCGCGACGCCGCAGGCATACGCGAGTTTCAGCACATCAACGACCAGCGAATTCGGCCAGCGCGTCGCGGGCTTCGACATTTATTACCTCGCGCAACCGAACGGCGGCGACTTGCTGATTGAGGTTGATGGCAAAGCAACGCAACGCATCACGACGGCGAGCGATGCTCCGCGTTCGGCCTTTCATCGCGTCAGCGTCACGGCGGGTGCGCACAAGCTGACGCTCAAACCGGCGGGCAATGGCGCGGGGCGTTTGTTCGGCGTCGTGCTGGATTCAGGCGAACGCGGCGTGCAATACGACTCGCTCGGCGTCAACGGCGCATTCATCGGCTTGCTGTCGCATTACCTCGACGAGACACATTGGAGCGAACAGTTGCGCCATCGCCAACCCAACTTGGTCGTACTCGCTTATGGAGCCAACGAGAGCGAATACGAAAACTGGCCGATGGAACAATACGCGCAAGACATGCGCGAAGCCGTGCGCCGCATCCGCGCGGCGCTGCCCGAAGTTTCGATCATGTTCGTCGCGCCGATGGATCGCGGCCAGCGCGGCCCCGGCGGCACGATCATCACGCGCCCGATGATTCCCAAAATCGTAGCCGCGCAACGCCAGATCGCGGCTGAAACGGGCTGCGCGTTTTTCGATACGTTCACGGCGATGGGCGGCACGGGGACGGTAGCGCGTTGGCGCGCGGCGCGTCCGCTGCTGATAGGCGGCGATTATCTTCATCCGACGGCGGAAGGCGCTGAGATCGTCGGCACGCTGCTGTATGACGCTTTGATGAGGGCTTACGAAAAGAATTCCGCTGTGCCGCTCGTGGCGCAAACTATCCAACCAGCGCAACGCTAACCTTTGGAGAACTAAACCATGTTACCAACCACTGTGATGAGCTACTTACAAGAAGCCGCGAGTCAGGCGCGCACGGCGCTGCCCGCCCGTGAAGCCTCGCTCTTTTCTTCCGGCGTACTCGACTCATTCGCGCTCGTAGATTTCGTCGCCCTGCTCGAAACCGAATGCGGCATTCGCGTAGCCGATGCAGAGTTGAGGCCGGAAAATTTCGATACGTTGGCGAAGGTCGAATCATTCGTCGCGCGCGCTAAGGAAACACAATGAGCTGTCATCTAACGGGCTTTGGCGCAGCCCTGCCCGAACGCGAAATCACCAACGCCGAACTCGCGCCGCAACTCGGCGTCACGCCCGAATGGATCGAAAGCAATTCGGGCATTCGCGCGCGCCGTTGGGTCACGGCAAATGAATCGGCTTCGTCGTTGGCGACCGAGGCAGTAAAAGCCGCATTGCACGATGCCGCTTTGTCAGCCAATCAACTCGATTATCTGATCGGCGGTACGCTCTCGCCTGATTATCAAGTGCCGGGCATCGCGCCGCTCGTGCAACGTGGTTTGCCGGATTGCCGCACGATTCCGGCGCTCGACATTCGCAACGGATGCGCTGCGATTTTGTATGCGCTGCAACTCGCGCAAGGCTTGCTCGCCACGGGCGCAGCGCAACACCTCGCCTGCTTCGGAGCCGAAGCACAATCGAAAGGCTTGGATATTCATCCGCGCAGCGCCGACTTGAGCATGTTGTTCGGCGACGGCGCAGGCGCAGTGATTGCTTCGGCTCAACCCAAATCACACGGTCTGTCATTGCGCTTGTTGGATGTGTTGATTGGTAGCGACGGCACTTTCGCCGAAGACTTAATCGTGCGCGCGCCCGGCACAGCCAACGGCGCGCGATGGTTAAATGACGATGCGGCAACTTACGGCGCAATGAACGGACGCACTGTGATCTTGCAAGCCGTACGCAAACTCGGCGAAGCCGCGCACGCCATCACCGAACGCAACAACCTTACGCTCGAACAAATTGACGTGATCGTACCGCATCAAGCCAATTTGAATTTGCTGCGCACCTTGAGCCAGCGGCTTCCGGTTCCGCTCGAACGTTTCGTCATTAACGTAGACCGTTATGGCAACACCAGCGGCGCTTCGGCTTTTCTCGCGTTGCATCAGGCTTACGTCGAACAGCGATTTCACGAAGGCGCTTATGTGTTGGTGCTGGCCTTCGGCGCGGGCTTCACGTGGGGCGCGGCGTTGCTGCAAGCGGTGAGGGCTGCGTGAACGTAACGCTCAGTTGCATGATAGGCATTGCATTTCCTCAACCTTGAACCGGTGTAACTTGAGGCACGGGCGTAAATTGGGCGACTGACATTATCCATTGTCAATTTTCAATTCTTAGGCAGAGAGAGCCTTCTTCCTGCCTAAGAATTGAAAATTGACAATGGATAATGGCGAGCGCCATCAAGTCTTCGTCCCGATTCGATTAGCTCATTGCGGGTCCAGCCTCAGAGGCGCGTTTGCCAATAACGTAAAACGTCTTGGGCTACGTCATCCCAACCGCGTGCGCCGCCTGAAGCGGCAATCAAATCGCGCGACCAGTCTTTTTGCAGCGCCGTTTGCAAGCGTGCAGCGAAGCCTTGTGCATTCGCTTCGTCAGCAGCGACGAGCAAGCCGAAGCGGTCATCAGTGACGAGTTCGCGGATGCCGCCTACGTCAGAGGCAACGACGGGTGTGCCGCAGGCGAGGGCTTCGACGACAACATTGGGGCAGCCTTCGCGGTGGCTGGCGAGGGCGAACACATCGGCGGCGGCATACCAATCACCGAGTTCAGTTTGCGGTTTGGCTCCGACCAGCGTGATGCGTTCAGTGAGATTGTGTTGCGCGATGCGCGCTTGCAGGGCTGCGCGTTCGGGGCCTTGCCCGATGACGTAAAGGCGCGCGCCAGATCTATTAGATTCTTTCAGCAATGCCATCGCATCAATCAGACGATTAATGCCTTTGAGCGGTACGAGCGCACTGACCGTCACAATGATTTTCGCGTCGAGCGGCAAGCCGAGTTTTTGCCGCTCGACGGCTTGGTCGCGCGGATAAAAGTATTGCGCATCAATGCCGTTGCGAATCACGGCAATCTTTTCGGCGGCGATGCCGAGTTCGGTCATGCGATTTTTTAGCGCATCGCTCACGGCGACGATGCCCTGCGCGCGTTGCAACGTATCCACGATCAGCGGACGAATGTGTGGCAGCGTCGAAAACAAATTGATGTCGGTGCCGCGCGCCGATACGCAAACCGGTATGTTCAAGGCTGCGCCCAATTGCACGGCGGCTGCGCCGTCGGGATAAACGTAATGCGCGTCTATAAGATCAATCGGTTGTTCGGCGTGCAACCGTTTGAGTTCAGCCAATGCGCCGCGCGCCATCCAGCTTGCATAAAAACGCATGCCTAGTTTCGGCGGATTGAAATAACGCGGATGAGACGTAGCCAGTCCGGCAATAGTTTCGGCTTCAGGCAGATTCGCCATCCGCTGCCAATGCGCAGGGGCAAAACTGAAATTGAGCGACTTAGGAAAATAAGGCACGGGAGCTACGACGCGCAGGTTGAGGTTGGGTTGCCGCGCGAGGGCGACGGCGCGGTGTTTGACGAATACGCCAAAGTTGGGCTGTTCGCGGTTGGGGAAAAGTGAAGTGAAGGTGAGAATTTTCATTTGATTGCACGCGCAATCATTGCCCCTTGTCCATTACACATTTGCCATTGATAAGCAGGAAGATTCATCGTCTTGCCAATAATGGGCAATGGGTAATGGACAAGGGGCAATCTTTTCCGCGTCGAAAAACTATGCCAAGTCTGCGCCAAATGTCCTTTGCCACAACCGAAACATCAAAATCGTCCACAGCGTCCGCGACTGATCGCGCAAGCCGGATTGGTGCGACTGCCAAAGCTGTTGAACGTGCGCGGCATTCAGCAAACCGTCTTTCATCGAAGCATCGAACAACAAACTTTCTGCCAGCGGACGCATTTCGCCGCGCAACCATTCCGCCGCTGGCAAGACGAAGCCCTGTTTGCGGCGCGTCAAAATTTCGGGCGGCAGGATGCGGCTGACAGCGCGTTTGAAGATGTATTTCCCTGCTCCGTTGCGCAGCTTCAAACTCGTAGGCATGCGCGCGGCGAGTTCCATGACTTTGTGATCGAGCAGTGGGCAGCGCACTTCGAGCGAGACGGCCATGCTGGCGCGGTCTACTTTGACGAGAATGTCGTCGGTCAAATAGGTTTTGATGTCAACGTATTGCGCGCGCGCCACCGGGTCGGTCGTATTGGCGCGGCGATAGTGTTCGTCGAATACATTGAACGGATCGTAACCCGCCAAACCGTTTTGCAAGTCGTTCGTCAACAAGGCCGAACGCTGTTGCGCCAACGCGCCATAGACTGACGTGAAATAGCCGCGCGCCGGATCGAGCGATAAATTCTTCAACGTAGCTTTCGCGCGCAACGGTTGCGGCAACCAATCGGCTTTCGGATAAAGCGCCGCCATCGCGCCGAACACGGGCTGACGAATGATCGCAGGTAAAAACGCGCGCACGCGGTTCTCTGCCGCGTCAAAAGCGTAGCGCCGATAGCCCGCGAAACTTTCGTCGCCGCCATCACCTGACAATGCGACGGTGACGAATTCGCGCGCAGCTTGCGAAACATAAAACGTAGGAACCGCCGACGCATCGGCAAAGGGTTCGTCATAATGCCACGCGAGTTTTTCGATGACTTCGACGGCGCGCGGCGTGACGATGCGTTCGTGATGATCGGCGTTGAGGCTTTCGGCAAAACGGCGCGCGTCGGCGGCTTCGCTATAATTCTCTGCCGAAAAACCAATAGAAGCCGTGACCACCGATTGTTGCGTGAGATCGCTCATCAGCTTTACCACGGTCGAAGAATCAACGCCGCCTGAGAGGAACGCGCCCAGCGGGACTTCGCTCATCAGGCGCACGTCAACGGCTTCGCGCAAGGTGTCGAGCAATTCGCCTGCCCAATCTTCTTCACTGCGTTCTTCGATCTGGCTGAAATCAATGTCCCAGTATTGCTGTTCGCGTAATCCATCAGGCGTGACAACGAGGTAATGCCCCGCGCGTAACTTGCGCGCAGCTTTGAAAATCGTCTTCGGCGCGGGTACGTAATAGTAAGTGAAGTAATCGGCAACGGCTTGCTCGTTGAGTTCGCGCGGCACGAGCGGATGTTGCAGCAGGCATTTGAGTTCTGAGCCAAAGGCGAGAACGCCTTGCACGTCGGCGTAATACAAAGGCTTTTTGCCTACGCGGTCGCGCGCGAGCAGCATCGTTTGCGTGCGCGAATCCCAAATCGCAAGGGCGAACATCCCGCGCAACATCGCAACGCATTGCTCGCCGAATTCTTCATACAAGTGAACGATGGTTTCGGTGTCAGAGCGGGTCTTGAGCGTATGGCCTTTGGCTTCGACGAGCGCGGCGAGTTCGCGGTAATTATAAATCTCGCCGTTGAAGACAATCGCAACAGTTCCGTCTTCGTTAAAGATGGGCTGATGTCCGCCGCTGACATCAATGATTGAAAGGCGGCGATGGCCGAGTCCGGCGCGACCTGCGATATGAAAGCCGTCATCATCTGGCCCGCGATGCGCTATGACATCGGTCATCCGTTGCAGCACGGATGCGTCAATCGGTCGTTCGCTCGCGTAATGATAAAGGCCTGTGATGCCGCACATAAATCGGTAGTCGGTAGTCGGTAGTCGGTAGTCGGTAGTCGGTAGTCGGTAGCGATTTTCTTAAACCGGCAACCGGCAACCGGCAACTGACTACCGATAAAAGTGTTTTCCGTAAAAATAGCCAATCCAATGCCGAATCCAGAGTTCGCTAGCAAACAAGCTCGCGGAGTCAGGCTTGGTAAAAGGGGCTTTGACCTGCTCGAACAAACCGGCGAGCGCGCGCATGAATAAGAAACGCGGTACGCCCAGAAAGTAAGCAATCGGTTTGGGGCGTGCGCGATCCATCAGGCCGAGTGAGACGCCGTTCCAGTGACTCCAATCGCGATAATACTTTTTGGTCAGGCGGTTCGCGGCGACCTGAAAGTGCATGACGAGATCGGGGCGATATTGACCGCGACAACCGGCGGCTAACATGCGTTCATAAAAATCCTGGTCTTCGCCGCCAAGCAGATTAATGTTGGAACGTCCGAGGCGCGTGTCATAAAGGCCGATGCGTTCGATCACGCGGCGGCGCATCACGCTGTTGCCGCCGGTCATGATGCCTTCGTAAACTTCGCTGCCGAATTCACAAACCTGTGCGCCGCCGTCTACCCAGCCAATGACCGCGCGATAATTTTGCGGGAACCATTCGGGCATCGCGACATAGTCCCAACGCGGTTTGACCGGGCCGCTGATGAAATCAAGATCAGGTTGCTTGAAGGCTTCGATAATCGCGTTGAACCAGCCGTGATCCATTTCCTGATCGTCGTCGAAAATGCCGATGAGTTCGCCAGAGGTTTGCTGAATCGCCGTATTCAACGCGTAAGACTTGCCCTGTTTGGGTTCGAGCACATAACGCATCCGCCCGCCCCACAACTTTGTTTCGTCGGCCACGACATGCGGCGTACGGTCAGTGGAATTGTTGTCCACCACTAACACGCGCACTTCCAACCCCGCCGGAATCGTCGCATCGCGGAGGCTTTCGAATACGCGCGGCAATTGCTCACAGCGGTTGTAGGTGGGGATAATCAGATCAAGTTGCATCTACAAGTGTGTATCGCGAGTGTGTATCGCAACCTGTCAGGTTGCGAAGGCTTGGCGTTTGAACCAAATAGCGCCATCGAATGTCCCCGCAACCTGACAGGTTGCGATACTACGCGGGTTACAGCGGACGCGTGGCATCAGCCAGCCACGCTTGAAACATCAACACATTCCATAACTGTTCAGCCGGCACACGCCAGCCGACGTAATGGCCCGAAAGCTGTTCCTGCCATTTGGCGCGGACGGCTTCGGGTTGCAAAAAGCCTTCAGCGCGCAACCGCTTTTCGTCGAGCAGGTCTTCGACCCACGGACGCAAAGGGCCGACCAGCCATTTTTCGAGCGGGACTGAAAAGCCTTGCTTGGGACGTTCGATCAGTTCTTTCGGCACATAACGAAACAGCAACTGGCGCAAGGGCCATTTCGTCACGCCGTCGCGTACTTTGTAATCGAGGGGTACCGACCAGGCGAATTCGACCAGCCGGTGATCGAGCAACGGCACGCGCGATTCCAGACTGACGGCCATGCTGGCGCGATCAACTTTGACCAGAATGTCGTCGGGCAGATAGCTGACCGAATCGAGATACATCATGCTTTCGATGAAGCTGGGTACGCGCGCAAGTTGCGCGGGATCGGTGAGCGCGGTCAGCGGCTCCTGCGAATTGAGTACCAACTCAGACGGCTTTTCCCAATGCGAAGCGAGGCGGTGATACATCAGTTCGGGACGATCAACCGCCAGGTTTTGCGCCCATTGCTGCGCCTGAAAATTCACTTTGGCCGACAAGCCCTGCGTGGCAAATCCACTGACGGCAGCCAGTCCTGAAAAGCCTGCGGCGGCGGTTTTTTTCAACGCACCAGGCCAGTTGGCGATGCGTCCCCAGGCTTTTTGCGCGCCGAAATAGCGACGATAGCCGCCAAACAATTCATCGCCCGCATCGCCCGACAAACTGACTGTGACGCGCTGCCGCGCGAGTTGCGAAACCAAAAACGTAGGCAGTTGCGACGAATCGGCAAACGGTTCGTCGTAATACGCCGACATCGAAGGAATGATGCTCAACGCTTCATCCGGCTTGACGTAAAGCTCGGTGTGATCGGTGCCCAAGTGAACCGCGACGGCCTTGGCGAATTCGGCTTCGTTGAAACCGGGTTCGTCGAATCCAATGGTGAAGGTCTTGACCGGTTGCGAACTCAGCGTTTGCATCAACGCGACGATGGTTGACGAATCAATGCCGCCCGAAAGAAACGCGCCGAGCGGTACGTCGGCGATCATTTGTCCGGTGAGCGATTGTTTCAGCAAGCGTTCGAGTTCGTTGACGATTTCGTCGCCATTGCCTTGGAACGGATGCGTCGCGCCGTGTTCGGCGGCGGCCTTGAGCGACCAATAGGCAATGGGTTGCGGCAACTGCTGGCGTTCGGCTTCGGCGTAACTAAGCTTGAGATAAGTCGCGGGCGGCAGTTTGTGAATGCCGCGAAAAATCGAATAAGGCGCGGGGATGTAGTTGTGCCGCATAAACAGCGCCAACGCATCGCGGTTGATTTCGCCGCGCCACGCGGGGTGAGCGCGCAAGGCATTCAGCGTCGAACCGAAGAGCAACGTCTTACCCATCCAGCCGTAATACAACGGCTTCTCGCCCATACGGTCGCGCGACAAATACAACACGCGTTCCTGCTTGTCCCACAAGGCGAAGGCAAACATGCCTACCATTTTTTTGAGCGCGGCTTCGACGCCCCATTGCTCAAAGGCGGCGAGCATGACTTCGGTGTCGGAATGTCCGCGCCATTGATAGCCGTAACCGTCAAGTGCGGTGCGCAGCTCCTGAAAGTTATAAATCTCGCCGTTGAAAGTTATCGCAAACCGCTGGTTGCCAGCGGTTGAGGAATGCATGGGCTGATGTCCGGCGGGCGTGAGGTCAACGATGGCGAGGCGACGATGCGCGAGGCCAACGCCCGCGTCATCATCGAACCATACGCCGCTGCTGTCAGGGCCACGCCGCAGCAGTTGATCGCTCATGCGCGACAACAAGGCAGTGGAATTGTCGTCAGCGCGTTGAAATGTAAGAAAGCCTGTAATGCCGCACATAAAAAATAAAAGCCTTAGAGCCTGTTTTGAAATTTGAGGTTCGCCTTTACCTGATGGGAATTTCGCCACAAAAAGGCACAAGAGCCACAAAAACTTTCTTTCCTTTTGTGGTTTCTGTGCTTCTTCGTGGCGAAATCCCTCTCAAGCCAAAGCGGAT
>JAYSVR010000479.1:0-38493 GCA_043718445.1 Acidobacteriota bacterium
TCAGAGTTCGTCAGAGCATTGAGGATGTTTTTCGGATCGCGGTCGCCGCTTGTGTCGCGCGCGCGTTCCGCTTGCGTGCAAGGATCGAACGACAACTTGCGTTTCCATTCTTCCAGCCGCACCGATTCTTTCGCATCATCGGGGATGAAACCGTTGAGCAGCCACGCTTCTATTTCGCGGTCAGGCGTTGCAGGCACGAACTTCATGACATTCCTCAACGAGGCAAAGGCTTGGCGAATATCTTGTTCCTGTTCAGGATGATTGTCGGCATCGCAATGAACAAAAACGCCGTGCAATAATGGTTGCTCCTTTTTTAGCGAAACCACTAGCTCGACGGCTTTGCGCCAAAAAGCGGTGTAGCTGCCTTGCGGTTTGTCATTCGTGCTTTTGCGATAGCGTGGGCGTCGGCTGTCCTGTGCAAGCTGTTTGTGCTTGACCGTGATGTCGCTTTTGGCAATGAAAGTCTGTAATGCACTCTCACCCTGCCAACTTCTAAAACTGGATAACCCATTTGATGGCAGCTTTCCTGCCTCGCTGAAGACACGGTCTGCAAGTCCGCACACAATCGTCGCGTCACTTTCATCTTCAGCAAATACCACGATGTTAAGCACCTACGACTTCCTCCTGCTTGGCAGGTTCTGCGAGTACCCAGTCCTCTCCTTCGGCATCCAGAAACTCACCGGTTTTTAGCACTTTCAATGCCCACTCAGCATTGGGTCCCTCAGATAAACGTTTGCACCGGCTTATACCTTGCGTGTCTGTGTTCATTACCCACACATCCTTGGCTTCAAGTGCGTCGATAATATAAGGCGAATGGCTAGTGATAATGATTTGACAGCCGTATGTCTGAGCGAAGTTTTTCAGCAACTGCATTAACTTGATTTGAGCCGCTGGATGTAGTCCCTGTTCAATGTCATCAAGTAAGAACAGAGTTACTTCATCCGATGAGCCAAAGAGCGTTGCCAATAAACCCAGTATGAGCAGTGTTCCATCGCTCATAGCACTCGCTGATATGCCCTCTCCACTTGTTGTATTAAAAAATAATTCCTTGCCAGGCACGTCCCGGTCTTCTTCATATGGAACTTGTGAGCCGTTTACAGAGAATATTTTTTTTTCCTTTGTCTTTATGCTCACGGTTCGAGCATTTACCTCTTTCACCAGAGGCACAATATCGCAAAGTGATGTTTCAATCTGTTGAAATTTTTTTCTGTTTGAAGTCATTAGATCGGCTAACAACGAAGCCAGCCCGTTTCCTTCCGGGGAGATTTGCGGAGGAACTTCCAACGTGGAAGATGGTAGCGAAAGTTGGCTGACTGACCCTTTAAAGTAAATGACTTTCCCAAATAGAGCAGCAACAGTCTCTTTGTTATGAGTGTCCTCTTCTCTGAGGGGAAGTTGATCTAACACCCACGTATCTTTCGGAGATGAAGGTATTGGAGACGTCCCAGATGATTTTTCTACTTTGATTTGCCAGTTAGGTTCCTCTCCAGATATACAAATACTCCACTCACATTGTCCTATTCGCGCCAATTTATTCAGAGGTTCCCAATTCCAAGCTCCTTGTTTTGCTATACGGTGAGACAATTTATTCAACTCATAAATTGCTTGCAGAACGGTTGATTTGCCAGCACCGTTTGGCCCTACCAGTGCGCTCACTTGGTTCAATGTGATAGTAGTTTTGGAGTGATTCTTAATGTTGTTAATTGAAATCTTCTCGATCATAGCGGCACGTTGCCTCCTACCAGATTATTGCTCAAGAGCAACAAATTGAAGACACACTTCAATGTCGGCCTCAGTGAGTTCAGGGAAATCATCCAGAATCTCCGTCGTTTTCATTCCCGAAGCAAGCAAGCCGAGTACGTCAGCCACCGTGATGCGCATGCCGCGAATGCATGGTTTGCCGCCGCGTTTGCCGGGTTCCAGCGTGATGATGTTGTGAAAGTCTGCCATGTGAATAACTCCTTGTGAGGGTCAGATTACGCCATCGTTCTGCAAAAGCTCAATCTCGCTTGCGCTCATCCCTAACAACTCGCCATACACTTCCTGATTATGCGCACCCAACGCAGGCCCCACCCATGAAGTCCCGCCCGGCGTTTCACTCAGCTTAGGCACAAACGTAGGCAGCTTGACCGTTTCGCCGTTGCCGATGTCTGCGTCCTCGAACATGCCGCGCGCTTGATAATGCGGGTCGTTGACGATGTCGGCGGCGTTATAGATCGGGCCGCTGGGGACTTGCGCTTGTTCGAGGGCGGCGATCAATACGTCGTAATCGTGCGCGAGCGTCCAGGCTTCGAGGGCGGCGTCAATTTCGGGTTCGCGGACGACACGGCCTTGATTGGTAGCGAGTCCGGGGTCATTGGATAAGTCTGCGCGTCCGGCGGCGATCATCAGCCGTTTGTAAATCGAATCGCCGTTGCCGCCGATGATGATGTATTTGCCGTCTTTGGTCGGATAGGTCGCGGTTGGCACGATGCCGGTGACTTTCGATCCTGCGCGTTCACGGATTTCGCCGAGCTTGTCGTATTCAGGGATCAGCGATTCCATCATATTGAAACAGGCTTCATAGATGGCTACGTCAATCATTTGGCCTTGTCCTGTGCCTTTAGCGTCACGGTGGTAGAGCGCCATCAGGATGCCAAGTGCGGCGTGCATGCCTGCGAGCGAATCACCCAAACTCAGGTTGGGCCGCGCGGGCGGACGGTCGGGATAGCCCGTGACATATCGCATCCCGCTGAAGCCCTCGGCGACGTTGGCGTAACCGGGGCGCGCTGAATAAGGGCCAGTCTGCCCGTAACCGGAGACGCGCGCCATAATCAGTTTGGGATTGATCGCCTTGAGGTCTTCGTAACCGAGTCCCCATTTCTCAAGCGTACCGGGTTTGAAATTTTCGAGTACGACATCAACTTTCGCGGTGAGTTGTTTGATGATCGTTTGGCCGCGCGGGTCTTTGAGGTTGAGCGTTACGCACTTTTTGTTGCGGCCCAAAATGTACCACCACAAGGCCGTGCCGTTGTGCATCTTGCGCCACTTGCGCAACGGATCGCCCACGCCGGGCGGTTCGATCTTGATGACTTCGGCACCGAAGTAACCAAGCAGGACAGCGGCGAATGGCCCGGCGAGCAGTTGCCCCATTTCGAGAATGCGTACGCCTTCGAGTGGACGTGGCGGATGATTGTTATCAGAGCTCGTCATTTGTTTTTCTCGTAATCGGTTGTGACTGTGAAATTTCGTCTCAACGCAGAGTTGCGCGGAGTTGCGCGGAGTTGATGCAGAACAGCGAGTGGGGAAACCGAAAGGCACTCAAGTCGTTTGGTTGAGTGCCTTTCGTGGCTGGTTATTTGAACAGCTTCAACAGATTGAAGGTCTCGAACGTCAGCCCGACGCCGAGGCTGCGACCGCGTGCAGCGGTGTATTGAAACGGATCGGCGTAAAACTTGTCGGTCAGGTTATCGAGCGAGAGGTTTAACGCGATGCGACCGTTTTCGCGGTACCACGAATAGCCGCCGCGCGCGTTGAAAGTCGTCACGCCTGCCAACGAACGAAACGTGAAATAGCCAAAGCGCAGGAAGTTTTCCTGCAAGTCTGGATCAAGACGACGGATGCGCGTGCGTTGGCGTACGTTGAGTTCGGCGAACAGGCGACCTTTCGGTTCTTGATAACGCACGCCGGTCGAAGCCATAAACGGCACGATGCGCTCGAAGGGTACGTCAGAATAGTTCGACGCCGACACACCCGTCGGGTTGGCGGCTGAAATCGAAAGCGGGCAAGCCGCTCCGCCTGAACCCGCCGAACGTTCGCCGAAGTTAAAGAAGCTGTTGCCCGCGTAAGTGTTGTATTGCGCTTGCCGATCTATCGCGCAACGTTGCGCGTAGGTCGGAGTGAGGTCTTCGCCGTGTTGCGTACTCGTCTGGTTAGAGAACGTCAGCGAACCGAGCGAGCCTAAACTGATCGGCACTTCTAATTCGGTTTCTAAACCTTGCGAACGAGTGCGTCCGGTGTTGCGGCGTTGCACCCAAAAGACCGAGCCGAAATTTGTGCCCAGCGCCAAGTTAAGGCGCTCCGCCACTGAGCCTGCGCCGCCCGCTTGAAAGAGCGGCGCGCTCTGTTCGATAAAATTCGTATAGGTGTTGTTGTAATAAGTCACGCCGCCGCGAACCCTTTTGAAATTGGCTTTGACGCCGAGGTCAACGTTGACACCGCGTTCGGGCTTGATGTTGGCGTTGGGATAAAAAACGAAAGCGAACGTGCCTTGATTAAAGACGCGAAAGAAATTGGTTTCGATCAACGCGGGCAGGCGCAAGCTGTTGCCGATGCGACCGAATACGCTGATGCCTTGCACGGGTTTGCCGATGAGCGCGAGGCTGCCCGTATGCGCGTTGCGCGGGAAGCTCACATCGGCGGTTCCGTTGACGACCGGCGCGAGTGGTGTGGCTCCGCTGAGGTCAATGCCCGCCGGAGCAGGGCCGGCAATCGCGGCTTGGCCGCCCGCCAGCGGAAAGCCCGTCGCGCGCAAGACCTTCGTGTTGAAATGGCTGAAGCGATAACTAACTTGCACCTTCAGCCAGCGCGTCGGGTCGTAATCGTTCGCCAGAAAAACCGCGCTTTCCTGATTGTAACTATCCGCTGTGCCTTTGCCTGAAATGACGGGAATCGCCGTGTTGATCGTATAGCCAGCGAAGGGCGAGAAGTTTGGTACGGTGCGGCCCGCCGTGCCGGGCGTCGTGTTGTAAACACTCGTATTCAATTCGTCGCCCGAGGTGTCGCGCCAGAATTGATAGCCAATGAGCAAGCTATTGTTCGGCAAAAGTTGCAACGTCGCCTGCGCGTCTGCGCCGTTGGTGGTGACGGCTTGTTTGTTAAACGTGATAGCCGAAGGCCGTGTCACCGTTTGAAAGATGGATTGATTCGCCGCTGTGCAATTAGCGGCGGATTCAAACAGCCCGCGAATGCACACCGGACGCACCGCAGGCGTGACGAGCGTGATGTTGTCAATCGGGCGAATCAGTTTTTGCCGGTAATAACCGCCGGTCACGCGACGCACGATGTTGCCGAATTCGATGCCGTTGTAACGAAAGCCGTATTTGTCGTTTTTCTCAAACGAGGTGAATTGCAGGTCGTGCCAGAAGGGCGGCGCTTGATTGGGGAAGCCGTAATAACCCAGCCGATTGTTTTGCGCTTTCAAGCGAACTGAATGTTTCGGCGCGGGATGCAGCCACAAATTCATGAAACTATTCGCGCCGTGATTGAGCGAGTTTTGAATCGTCGTGGCTTTGGCATTCGACGGTACGCCCAAGCCGAAGTTGCTGACGAATTGATCGGTCAACGCGAAGTCTTGACGGCTGGTGTTGCTGTTCGACAGATATTTGAGTTCGTCCTGTTGTTTTTGCACGGCTTTGAGACCTATGTCGTCGCCGCTGCCGGGGTCGCCCATTTCATAATTATCAAAACGATAATGCGTACCCGACCAGTTAAAGGCGAATTTCGGATTGGATACATTAAACGTCACGTTGCCTTTGCGGCCCGGTTCGTTCGTGCTGTAAAGCCCTTGCAACTTGCCGCTCAACACCCAGCCGTTGTCTGGTCGCACCGGTTCTTTGGTCGTGAAATTGACCGTGCCAGAAAGAGAATCAGTGCCATATAAAGATGCGCCCGCGCCTGCTACGACTTCGGCGCTCTCGACGTTAAAGGTGTCAATATAACTGCCGAGCGATGCGCCGAAGGTTTGAATTTCAGTGCGCGAATTGTTCACACGCTCGCCGTCAACCACGAGCAAGACGCGACTCGCCTGCAAGCCGCGCAGGTTCGGCGAAGCCAGCGGCGAACTCGAATTGAAGACAAACAGGCTCGGTGTGTCTTTCAAAATTTCACCGGGACTGACCGGCATTTTTTCTTCGATGGATTGCGCAGTCTCGACCGTGACGTTGAGCGGAATGTCTGCGTCGGCGCGCAAGCCGCGATCCGCTGTGACGGTGATGACTTCTTTCAGATTGCCGACTGATAACTCAATGTTTTCAGTCACGGACGCATTGCTCACGTTGATCGTGCTGCCCGCGTCGTTATAGCCCGGCGCTTTCACGACCAGCCGATAAGCGCCAGTGGCTACGTCGGCGAAACTGTATTTGCCTTGCGCATCGGTGCGCGTGTTGCGCACGTTGTTGGCGGCCTGATTGATCAAATCCACCGAAGCGTTAGTGACCGCTCCACCGGTGGCGTCAGTGATCGCGCCGCTGATCGTAGACGTTTGTGCGTAGCCGTTAGCCCACAACGCGCTCGTGAGCGCAATCAGAAAAGCGAGGCGGTGAATCAGGTTCATTCGTCGTGGAGTTTTCATAGTGATTTCTCTTGGTGATTTCTCTTTTGGGTAAATAGCGGGTGTGTACGAGTTGCGACTTTTCGATTGCGAGATTGGTTTACGCGCTGCCATTAGGACTTGCCTGCGGGCTGTGAGGATGCGAACCGGCGACGGGCAAACAGCCACGTGCCGTATAGCGTGACGAGCAAGGCCAGCGCATAAACCGCCAAATTGATTTTTTGATACGTCGTGAGCGGCGCAGTGGTGTCGCGCGTCAAAACCGACCAGAGAAGAAACGCGGCGAATGCTAGCGTCTCAAGCCAGAAAAGCCAAAGCGTAATGATGACTTTGCGCATAAAATTTTCGAGATGTGAATTACCACCAACTGCGCGGAGACAGCGCCACAAACGCAGTGAGCAAAATGCTCAGATGAATTGCCAGCGCCCACGGTGCGAGGCGGTGAATGCCGCCGCGTAATTGCGCTTCGAGGGCTTCAACGTCGCCTTCGCCTGCCGCAATCTTTTTCAGAATCTGACCCGAACCCGAAGCGCCCAGCACCAGCACGACGGCGAGCAAGACGACTACGCCAAAGACGATGAGCTTCGCCATCAGCCACGGGATGTTCCAGATCGGCCACCAACCGCGCAAGTAAGCCAGCGCGAGTCCGGTGGGGATGACCAGCGCATAAGAAACCGTTACATAAAAATCGAGCGTCTCGGCGATATGCGCACGATCAACCCTGACGGCAATGGGCAGTTCACGGTTACGCATACTCATACTCAGTGAGAATACGACCAGATCAAAGCCCAGCCAGATTACGAAAAGGAATACGTGAAAGAGTAATAACAATTCGCCGAGCCATTCGCTCATTGCTTCGCCTCGTGAAAATGATTTGCCAGTGTGCGTCCCAGCCAACGCCCAAAACTTAACGCGGGCGTCAGCATCATGCCACCGCAAAAGGCTTGCCCCATCAACGCGCCTGCGCCGATGATTTCGCCCGCCGCATACAAGTTTGGGATTAGTTCGCCTGCGGTATTCAACACGCGCAACTCGCTGTTTACCGTCAAGCCGCCAAAACTGATCAACGACGTAGCTTTCGTCAGTAATGCGTAATAGGGCGGTTCGTTGATTGAGTAACGCAAATCGCTGCGACCAAATTCGTCTTGTCCGGCGGCTACGCCTTGATTGAATCGCGTGACGGTCTTCAGCAAGTTCGCCGCTGGTAATCCGGCTTTCTCAGTGAGCGTCGTCAAATCATCGGCTTGCCACGCGAACTTGCCTGCGCGGCAATGTTCACGCAACACGCTCGTCGTCCATTGCTTGACCAGCGAATCGCCCTGGCGCATCGCGCGTTCGTCCCACACACACCAAAACATTTGTTGGGTTTGCGCTATCACCTGGGCCTCGCGTTCGTGCGGACTCGGCAGGTCTTCGGCCATAAATCGCTGCCCGTGAACGTTCACATAAATCTCACGCGGCGCGCGATAGAGCGGCGTGAAAACCATCGCCCAAGCCGCCCAATAATCGGCGCGTCCGCTGCCCGGTTCGAGTTCGATGCCGCCGAGGCTGGCAAGATATCGTTCGGCAAAGCGAAAGCCCGCGCCCGCCGCGCGCGCCAACTCAATGACTTCGCCCGTAGAAGTTTCTGCCGCCGTGGTCGTCAACGGTAGTGCGCTTGGCGTAAGTTCGTTGAATAGTTTCGCGTTGGCCGCGTAACCGCCCGTCGCCAATACGACCGCGCGACTTTTCGCCTGAAGCGTTTCGTCGTTAAGGTTCTTAACGGTAACGCCACAGACTTCGCCGCCTTCAAACAACAATCCGTCAAGGCTATGTTGCGACCATAACGTGAGACGGCCTGACGCTAAGGCTTCATCCCATCGCGGCAGCATCGTATTCAATATCGAACGTCCCGCGTCAGTGCCGTAATACGTCCGTGCAATTTCATAAGGCTCATGCCCATAGATGATGCGCGGCGAAGCCTCCTCCCACGGCATTCCCAACGCATCAAGCCAGTCAATTGTGTGCGGCGCTTCGTTGACGGCGAGTCGGACGAGCGATTCGTCGGCGAGTCCGTGCGAGAGCCGTATCACATCGTCGAAATGTTTATCAGGCGAATCAGCAATCCCGCGTGCCGCTTGGCGTTGCGTACCGCCGCCACTCATGTGTCCGCCCGTGACGTGCAACGTTCCGCCTACGCGCGCCGACTTTTCAATGACCAATACGTGCGCGCCTTGCTCAGTCGCGGCAATCGCGCAAGCCATACCGGCTGTGCCCCCACCGATGACGATGATGTCCCAAAGCGGTTGCGTTGCGTCGCTCATATACCCTTGATTTCAGCCGCAACGCGCAGCCCTGATTCGAGCGCGCCTTCCATGCCCGGCGATGTTTCCGACGTATGTTCGCCCGCGAAATGCAGCTTGCCGACGGGCGTGCCGAGTTCTTTGCGCAACCCAAGTTGTCCCGTCAAAAAATGCATATAAGCGCCGCGCGCCCACGGATCGTTAGTCCATGAAACAGTTGCCGCGCCTTCGATTTGTCCGTTGAGTACTGGCAGATGTTTCGCCGCTGCGCGTTTGGCCCAAGCGATGCGGTCAGTGTCATTCAAGAGGTCGGGTTGTTCCGCGCCTTTGCCGTCGAGCCACACCGTGAAGACGCCGCGCGCTGATGCAGGATTGAGCGCACCGTTCATCGGCACGGCGATGACGCGCTCAAGTTCGGTGTCAGTCCAGAGGCCAGCGCCGAGTTGCGCTTCGTTCCACTTGGCGCGGCGCGCTTGCAAAAAGACTTTGGTGACGCGGGTGTAAGGCAAATCTTCAACGGCACGCATTTTTGCGTCAGGCAGCGAAGGGACAAAACCTACGCGTTGCAACGTCGTCGCGGGCAGCGCGCTGATGAAATGATCGGTGGTGAAATTGGCTACGCTGCCATCGGCGTTGATGACAGTGGCGCGCAGGTTGGTTTCACTGTGAGACACCTTGATGAGTTGCGTGCTATACAAAATTTGCGCTCCGGCTTTTTCAGCGGCGGCGGCGAGCGCCTCGACCAAGCGGCTGTTGCCGCCGCGCAAGCGAATGACCTTGCTGCCGCCACTCGCGCGGCGTCGCGCTTCAAACAATACGCCGCCCGCCGAAACCTGTTCGATGTCGTTGTAATTCAACGCAACTTCCATCAACTGAATGGCCTGCGCCGAAGCGCCGCGTTTGCGCAAGGCTTCAGCCAGCGACATCTGATCGAAGGCCATCAGCTTCGTTGCAGCATTGTCTGCATTAGCCCGAACCTCTTCGCCCATCTCGCGCAAGTGCGCCGCGAGCAAGGCCGAAGGGGCCACGGCTTCTTTATCTTTCAAGCCATAAGGATGCGGCGCGAGAGGTTGATTGGCGCGAAAGAGTTGGCCTTTCATCAACGTGGCGAGTCCGCGCGGCGCATCGCCTTCGTCAAGCGTCAAGCCGAATTCGTTGGCGTATGCGACGAAGCGTTTATATCCGTCGCCCAACGTCTCGCCGCCGGTTTCGACATACGAGCCATTCGCAAACGCATCGCGCAAGGTGAATACGCGACCACCGGGACGCAAGCGCGCTTCGATGACGGTGACAGCGTGTCCGGTCTTGGCGAGTTCGTATGCGGCGGAAAGTCCGGCCAGGCCCGCGCCCGCGATGAATACGCGCGGCTTGGTTTGCGACGGAAGGAACGACGCGCCGACGAGGGCGCTGCTGGTGGATTGGAGAAAGTGACGGCGGTTCATAGAAATTCAACTATTGGTTTTTGCCGAAATAATCGCTGCCGCGTTTGAGCCTGAACTGGCAGTAATACTGAATGGCTTTGAAATCGTCGTAATCTTCCGTCACGACCAATGCGCCTGCTCGCTTTGCGCTGACAGCGATCAAGGCATCCATCATCATTTGCTGACTCGCGCCCGGTTTTTGCGGCGGCAGCTTTCCGCCCGCGCTTTTCTTGCGACGTTTTGTAAGCCAATAAAGGATACGGCTGGCGAGCAACCAGTCTTCGGCGGAAGGCACAATCAAGGTTCCTTCCTGCTCGTGATACCGTCGTCGGGCTTCGTAGCGTTTGCGATTAGTATCGTCGGTAGCGCTTGCGGTTAGTTCGGCAATCACGACTGCCGATAAGAGAAAATTATCCGGCAAGTCGGTAATTTTACGACTGATGATGACTGAAGTATCAAACGTGATGAGCGACATCACTATCCCTTTCCTTGGTGTTCTTCGTAAGCTGCTTGAAACGCCAGAATTGTGAGTCGTTTATTTTTTTCACTCATTCGCCCAAAGACATGTTTCTTTGGTTTTTGTGTGACAAGTTTTGTCTTTGCTTTCGTTTGATCATCTTCTATCTGCTGCGCGGCAATTGCCTGTGCCGCCATGGCTTGCTCGCGCTGGTGACTTTCATAAGCCATTTGAAAGGCGAGCAACGTTGCGCGTCTGGTTTCTTCGCTAAGTTTGATCGGGGCTGCCGCTGGCAATTGCTTTCTCATTAACTTGATGAGTGTTTCTGAATCCAGCGTGGGATCAAACACGGCAGGGTCTTCTCTCGACGGGAAATTGTCTCCGCCGTAATTCGCTGGCCGTGCCGCGCCTGCCACGATTTTCTTTTTGTGCTTGGGCGCAGTCCCATTGCGTTTGACAGGCTCAACGGTTTTGGCTTCCTCAGCCATTGGGGAAGTACGCAGCGCCAACGTCTTGGACTTTTCGCCGCTTACTTTTAACTTCGCGCCGTTGCCATTAGTGGTTACGGCTTGAGTTTTTTTGACTGGCTTAAATGTGGCGGCATTGCCAGTCGCAGTTTTGCGGGTCGTGATTGATGTCGAAATTGGTTTGCTTGTCTTCGCCATAAGTCCTCCTTGAAAAGACATTCGCACTTTACACACACACTTCGCGGGCGGCAAAGCAAAACTACCGTGCATTCATCGTCTGCAACATCAACCGCCCGCTTTGCACGAAGCTGCAATAGACCGTTCCGTTCGCAGCCACACCGAGGGCCGGATAGGTCGCCGCCGCCACGGTCATCGGTTCACCCAACGTGACGCTCTGGCCCAGCGTCGCCTTGCGCATCAGCACGGTGCGGGTTTCGCCGATGCGGGCGTCCCACGCGAGCAGGGCTTCGCCGTTGGGCAGCGCGACGACTTGCGCGTGGTCTGCGCCTTTGACATTCGGGTGAATCGCTTGCGGCGCGCTGAACGTTTTGCCGCCGTCGGTTGAAACAACCAGATAAGAACCCGCAGGTTGATCGGCTTCGGTGTACCACGACACCCAGATGTTGTTCTTGCCGTCAATCGCCACCGCAGCGGGTTTAAGCGGGCAGCCGTCAATCATCCATTTCTTATCCATCAAACGAATCGGTGCGCTATAACTTTTGCCGTTGTCAGTGGATTTCACGATCACGATTTCGCGCGAACCGTCGGCGAAGATGTTGCGCCACGTCAGATAAGTTGTTCCATCAGCTTCGGCGGCTCCAGCGGCGGCGGTGACTTGGCAGCAAGCGCATACGTCGGATTTGATGATGATGCGGTCGCGTTCAAAGGTCTTGCCGTCGTCGCGCGAAACGGCTCCATAAATCGCAGCCTTGTCGCTGCCTGGCGGCATGTCGCGGCTGTCAATCCAGAACGTATGGACTTCGCCTTTGCGCGTTACGGTCAGGCCGTGAAAGGCGTGTTCAGCGCGTACTCCCATGTGATCCATGTTGTGAATGTCGCGGTCTTGATCGCGGTTCAGTGCGTATGCTTTGCTGAAGGACTTTCCGCCATCCGTTGAGCGCGCGTAATGCGCATCGAGTACGACGGGCTTGCTCGCGTCGCTATAACGGTTCGCCACCCACATCACGTGAACGGTTCCATTTGCGCCTAAGACAAGGCGCGGCTTGCTGGTGGCGAGCGCGCGAACGCTTTGCGGCGCACTGTTCACTCGCGTCGGCGCACTGAATGTCTTGCCGCCATCAGTCGAACGCGCAAACCACAGGTCTGCGTAATTCGGCCCGGCGGGTGGGCCGTTGTGTCCTGCGTGTCCGGCAGGTGGAGGCGCAGGCACAGGCGAACGGCGGTCAACCCACACGACGTTGACGCTGCCATCGGTTCCGACGGCTAGATCGTGGATGACGGTTTTGTGATCGGCAGGGCTTATTGCGATGGGCGCGTTATCGCCAGAGGTGGCGGGTTGTGAAAGAGACGATGTGCAAGCCAACACTAAGAAGGCAAAGATGAATTTCAAACGCATGGGAAACTCCTAAAAGTAAGTAGTCCCGCCTTCGGGCGGAATGTCTTGATCGCGCGAGACATTCCGCCTGAGAGGCGGGAACTACATGCTATTTCTTCAACAGGTTCTTGAAATCGAGCGTCACGCCGAACACTACTGCGCGACCCGGAGCAGGAGCGTTTTGGAAATGCTCCCAATAGAGTTTGTCGGTCAGGTTGTCGAGTCCGACAGTGAACGACATGCGATAGTCTTCGCGCTGCCAGTTATAACCGCCCTTGAGCGACTGGCGCACGAAGCTGTTCAGGCTTTGAAACGTACCGTAATTCGTCAGGTTATCGGTGAAACCATCAGGGCGAACGCGCTTGACCTGGGCTTGATGCCGCACGGTGTATTCGCTAAACCACGCGGCTTTGCGGTCGCTGTATTGCACGCCGAACACGCCGCGATAAGGCGTAATGTTGCCGAGCGGCACATCGTCCGCGCTTCCTTCTAACCGATAAGCCGTGTCGCTGCGATTAAACACGTTGGCGATCAACGTCAACTGTTGTTGCGAAGGCGACTGGTTCGTACCGTGCAACCAACTCATGGTTGCGAACGGCGTGAGCGAACCGACATTGCCCAAGGGCAAGCTCGCCTCGAAAGTGGCTTCGACGCCAGAAATCAAAGTCTTAGCCTGATTGATGCGTCCGTTGATTTGCGCTGAATGCTGTCCGCGATTGGCGGGTGAACCGAGTACGCCATTTGCCACATCCGGCGGAATCAAAAGATAGCTGTTGCCGAAGATGCTTTGCGCGGGTGTGAAAATCGGCGTCGCAAAAATGATTAGGTCACTCAACTGATTGCGAAAGTAATTCAAGCTGCCATTGAACCGTTGTTGCTGCACCTTCACGCCGAATTCATAGTTCGTTCCTTTTTCCGGTTTGAGCAACGGATTGCCTACGACCACTGCGCTTAACGTGCTGGGCGCGGGGATAAAGTTGCGAATCAGATAACGCTCTGACACCGAAGGTTCGCGGTAACTATTCGCCCAGCGGAAGTAAGGATTGATGCCGCCCGGCAAACGAAATACGACTGCGGCGTTGCCCGTCACGGCCGTGCTGCTGGTGAGCGCGCGTCCTTGTCCGCCCGCGAGTTGCGTGATCGGGCCGAAGCTATTCACTTGCGGAGCCAACGGGCCAGGGTTTTGTGTCAACACGGGCAAGGCTGCGCGCAGGATGGCGAATTCAGAACCGAGCGGAAAGCCAACCGTAGGCCGCGCTTGCGTGTTCCAGTTGTCTACGCGCAAGCCGCCCGACACGCGGAACCAGCGAATCGGATCGTATTCAGCCTGCGAATAAAATGCGTTGTCGGTATAAAACGTACGCGGCGAACTTGCGCCTTTGACGAGCGAAGCCGGATTCACCGCGCCGGTCGTCACGTTGTAACCGAATCGCTCAAACTCATCGAGCGATTCGTCGCGGAACCATTGATAACCCGTCGTGACGATCAAGCCTTTGAACGGCAACAACGAAGCCTGAAAGTCTGCGCCGTTGGTCGTGATCGAGTTTTTGTTTTGTGTGTAATCACCGCGAATGAAAGTCGAAGGCGCGCCGGTGAACCGCGCCGGATTGGGCGCGGCGGCGGCGAGAAAGCTGCTGCCCGCGCGAATGCTGTTGCCGATCTGATCTTGCGGGAACGAAAGTTTCTGGTGGTAAAAACCGCTCGTCACGCGCGCCAGCCAGGGCGTGAGTTCGAGCGCCTCATAGCGCGCGCCATATTTGTCGAGCTTACGAAAGCCGTTGAAACGATCCTGCAATTCATAGGGCGGCCCCGAAAAGGCGTTGCCCAAGTCGTAATGCTGGCTGCTCAATTGACGCAAACGAATGCTTTGATTGTGCGGCAGAAAAAACCACAAGTCGCTTTGTCCGTTGCCGCCGTGCGCTTGTCCGTTGAGGACTTCGCCGTGCTTGGGCAACGACCAAACTGTGTAATTGACGGGTGAGTTGCCGAGCAGCAAAGAGAAATTGCCCGTCGCCAAGACTTGATCTTGCGTGATGGCTTCGTTGCCGGTGGTGTAATTCGCGTTGCGAAACAGTCCGCCGCTCAAGCGTGCCGCCATCCATTTGTTGGCGTAATTGACCGTCACCGCGCCGCGCCGGTTCGCGCCCTGGCTGAAATAGTTGCCGTCAAACCGCACGGCCAGCACATCACGATCATCAGCGCGAGTCGGCGCTTTGGTAATCATGTTGATCGTTCCGCCAATGGAATCAGAGCCGTAAAGACTCGAACCCGAACCGCCTACGGCCTCAATCGAAGCGAGTTGCGTCACGTCAATGATGCCCGGCGATAAACCGGTTTGCGGATCGGTGCGCGTGTTATTCAAACGTTCGCCGTCAATCACGATCAATACGCGCGGGCCGGTCAAGCCGCGAAAGATCGGACGCGCGCGCGCCGGATTCGTCTCGTTCGTCACGAGGCTGGGCGAACGCTCTAACGCCTCAAGCGTAGAAGCCGGGCGGCGCTGCTCTAAATCTGCCGAGGTCACCACCGTCACCGTTTGCGGAGTTTCAGCGGCGACGCGCGCGCTGCCTTTGCCCGCTGTCACTGTGATCGTGTCGCCAATCGAACCGGGCGAAAGCGTGAAATCCTGTTTCGCGCCGCTGCCTGAGATCGTCACGTTCAACGCCGTCGTGCCGAAACCCGGCGCATCGGCTGATACGCGATAAGGGCCAGCGGCGAGGTCAGTCAATTGATAAGCGCCGTTGCCGTCGGCATTGGCGATGGTCTCGCGTCCGCTCGCCAGACTGATGGCCTTGATCGTAGGGCCCGCCACTGCCGCGCCGGTTTGGTCAACGACTTTGCCGCTCAACGCGCCGCTTTGCGCCCAAGCGGTGAGCGCCAATAACAATGACAAAGAAAGCGCACGAATAATCAGAGGGGTAAGGTTTTTCATAACAGGAATCCTGCTCCGTGGTTTGAGGTGTAACGGCGTCGGTTATTTTCCGCCTGCCGCCAATTGATCGAGTGTCTCGTCGGTGACGCGAAAGACCGTCCATTCATCCATCGGCACCGCACCCAGGCTTTTATAGAAATTGATCGAAGGCTCGTTCCAATCGAGAACGGCCCATTCAAAACGTCCGCAGTTGCGGGCTTTCGCCAACTGCGCGAGATAAACCAATAAGGCTTTGCCAATGCCTTTGCCGCGCATTTTGGGATTGACGAAAAGGTCTTCGAGATAAAGCCCGCGCCTGCCGACGAAGGTCGAAAAGTTGTGGAAGTAAAGCGCGAAACCCACTGCCGCACCGTCGTATTCGGCAATCACACATTCGGCCACGGGCTGCGCACCAAACAGTTCGTTACGCAACGCCGCTTCATCGGCGACGACCAAGTGCGACAGCTTTTCATACTCCGCCAAGTCACGAATGAATTGCAGAATGAGCGGTACGTCGTCAGCCGTGGTGGTACGAATCTTGAGCATTAGTTTTTTGTGTAAGCGCGCACCGCCGCCAACGCCGCTTCAACTTCAGCAGGTGAGTTAAAGATATTCGTCGAGAAACGATTCACATCGAATTTAATGCCTGCGTGTTTGATGAAGCGACCAACGATGCGTTTTTCGTTGGTCATCTTGAAATACAACTCGCTGGTGGTGAGGCCTGAAGGCCGAAACGAAATCAGTCCCGTGCGCAACGCAGCATCGGTGGGCGAAAACACTTCGACGCCGGGGATTTCGCGCAAGCCCGCATAAGCGCGTTCAGCCAACGACTTGATGCGTGCGGCGACGCGGGCGCGTCCGATCAGATTTTGAAAGTCTACGGCAGGCGCAATCGCCCAATAGAGCGGGCCAAAATATTCGATGTTGCTGCTGTATTTCAACAACGCTTTCGGATAGTTGCCCGCATAAGTGATGTCGGTGATGCCCGCCTCAACACCGTCGCGGTCACGCGTGTCCCATCCGCTAAAACTCAACACTGTCGTCGGCCACAGACGATCACGCATAGCTTCGCTGACAAAGAGCAAGCCCGTGCCATAAGGCGCGCACAGCCATTTATGCCAACTAGCCGCAAACAAATCGCAGCCCAAATCACTGATCTTGAAATCAATCATGCCCAGCGATTGCGCGCCGTCCACGACTGAGATCACCCCGCGCGCCCGTGCTAACTGGCAAAGTTCTTTGGCGGGCATCAACGTGCCATCGGTGTAATTGATATGCGAGATGCTCAACACGCGCGTGCGCGGCGTTAAGGCTTTGCTCAGGCGTTCGAGAATGTCTGCGTGCGAAACGGCAGGCGAAGCGAGATCAATTTGTTTGACGACGATGCCGTGGCGTTTGGCTTTCATTAACCACGGATAAAGTCCGCCCTGATGTTCGTGCCGCGTCGTCAGAATTTCATCGCCCGCCTTGAGGTCAAGCCCGTTGGCGATGTAATTCATCGCTTCGGTCGTACCGCTGGTCAGCGCGATTTCGTCGGGATGCGCTCCGGCATACGCGGCAAGTTTGGCGATGAATTTCGGCACGACTTCGCCCATCAGCGTGGCGCGAAAGGTCTTGATGTAATTGGCTCCGAACTCATGCATCGAATGCGTCGTCGTGTCATAAGCCGCGCGCAACGTCGGGCCATACGTACCCGAATTCAAATAGGTCAAGCCGTCTTCGATAAAAAACTGTTGCTTGACCAGTTGCCAATAGGCTTCGTCAGTTTCTGTGTGCGGTTCAAATTCAGCCAGCCGATGCCAGTCGTGCGGATACGTTTCGTTGGTCATGCTTGTATAAGCCGTAAGCGCCGCCGCGCCACGCAAAAAATCTCTGCGAGTAGGGATGCTTTGATCAGACATATTGGTTTTGCCAAGAACTGGTTAATAGGATTTGCCGTCGCTGCCGAAATATTCGCGTTGGCTGCAAATTTGTTCGCCGCGCAACGTCCACGACATGGCGACGCGGTTCTTGTATGCGTTGCCGAAAATCATTGCTTCGTCTTTGAACTCAAACACGATGGTGTCTTCACCCACGGTCGTATGCATGAGTTCGACGATGGTGAACCCAGCCGGAGCAATTTTTTTGCACAGCGCGAAATACTCTTCAGCTTTGGCTTTGCCCTGATGCAAGCCTTTCCATTCGCCTTGCGGAAAATAAAACTCGAAATCATCGGTCAGCATCGCTACAAAATCCGACCAGTCCATCGTCGTCATGCCTTTGTTGAAGGCGTCCCAGGCGCGTTGGCCTACGGTCAGTGTGTGAGCAACTTTCTCTGCATTCATGGTGTTCAATCCTTTTAGTTTGATTTGCCGTCGCTGCCGAAATACTCGCGGTAGCCACAGATTTTATCGCCGCAGATATTCCACGAAACGGCGACGCGGTTTTTATACGGAGCGCCGCGCAACTCGCCTTCGTCTTTGAATTCAAAAACGACGTTCTTTTCGCTTGCCGTGACGTGCATGGTTTCGGTGATTTTCAGTCCGGCGGGAAAAGCGGTTGAAACATAAGCGAAAAATTCTTTCGCTTTATCTTTGCCTTGATGAAAGCCTTGATACTTGCCTTGCGGAAAGTAAAACGAAAAGTCATCGGTCAGCATTGCCAGAAAATCGTTCCAATCGCCGGTCGCCAGGCCTTTTTGAAAAGCGGTAAATCCGCGTTGACCGACTTCTAGCGAATGCGCGACTTTTTGGGAATCAACTTTTTTCATGCGAGTAGCAATTTTTTTGCTTTGTGCTGAAGCGTGCAACGACAAACAGAATAAGCCGCTGGCGCACCACAGCGCGAGGCGCGTGATGTTCATAAAGTTTCTGTTGCTGTGTGAATGGGAGTAGCGTTGCGCGGGCAAACTAACACGTTTTGCTTTAGCTGCAAACCGCGCTGTCAGGGCTTAAAAGCTAGGGCTTAAAAGTGAACCCCGATTGGAACCAACGCAGGTTCAGCCCAATGCGTTTGCTCTCAGGTTCCGTCCAGGCATAACTCACCGCTTGATCTTTGCCGTCCTCAAAAATTTTCAACACCATTACCGGAACCTTGCTGCCTTGTTGCACGAGTTGGGCAAGTTGCAAGCGGTACTTGGTGGTTTCGCCGTCGGGTTTCGTCATTCGCAAGAACTGCCCTTGATCGTGCATCCGCAGTTTCATAAAGCCCAGGTAATCTTTCTGATCGTCGCCCGTTTCGGCGATCCGCAACGCCGCCCAACCGTCGAAGTAACGGCAGCGATTCAGCTTGTGATGAATGCCCGCTTTGTGTCCGTAAACGTAATTGCCTTGCGTATCCTTCGCTTCATCTCGAATCCAGATTTGATCTTTCGTGAGCTTCAAATCGTCGGTGATAACCAGCGTACGTCCGCTGCGTTTCGATTCGACCTTGCAGGCGTCTTTTTTCATGTATCCGTTAAAGCCTTCGCCGTCGCGCTTCCAATAAACTTCGCAGCCGTTGTAATAGCCCATCTTTTCCGGCACGAGTCCGGCGAGTTTGCTTTGATCCAGTTGTGCGTCGTTCACAGCCTTTTCGTCGGGAAACGAATAAATCCGCAACTCGACTGCGCCTTCTTTTTCGTTGGCCGCAAAGCAATAAAGCCGCGTTCGATAGACTTTCGCCGGGTCGCCGTCCATATATTGCTTCACGTAAAAAACGTTCTCGCCAAACGCGGGCAGCTTCACGCGAGCAAAGATCGAGTGAATGTGTTCGTGCGGATGTTCGGCCTTCTGCTCTTTTTCTTCCCACGCCTGCGCGTAGTTGTCGAATTCGCCCTCGAACAGCTTCATCATTGTTTGTAAGTCCGCTGCCAATGCGGCATTCGCCTGCGCGTAACTCACGCCGACGCAAACCGCGCCTAACACGCAAGCCAGCAGCGAAAATCCTGAAAGTAAACGCATCATTCCCTCACATTGAAAATTTGATTCTGCCTAATTGTTATAATGTAATAACAACTGTATAGTGCCGCCGCTGACATTCACTGTCAATCAATTGCAAAATCAATCAATAATCCGTTCCATCATCATCAAGCGCAGCAAGTGGTGACGAATCCTTTCAACCATAATCAGGGCATTTTGTTTGGCGGCTATCGCAACGCCGGAGACTTGGTGCGCGTCAACGCTGAGGTTTTAGGCCGCCAAACCGCCGTGATATTTGGTGACGTGAGATTGTCGTGGCGCGAGTTCAATGCGCGCGTCAATCGCTGCGCTAACTCTTTGCGAACTCTCGGCATACAGCGCGGCGACCGCGTAGCCCTTTTCGCTCGCAACTCGCATCAATGGATCGAAGCCTTGTTCGCCTTGAACAAACTCGGCGCGCTTGCGGTCACGGTCAATTACCGATTGGCCGCGCCTGAAGTCGAATACATCGTCTCGAACGCCGGAGCGCGCGCCATCGTTTGCGGTGCGCCTGAGGCAGTCATCGCTCGCACGGTCGCTGATAAAGTTCGTGAGGTGAAATGGCTCATTGGCGTCAATGATGCTACCGGCTCAGGCGTTGAAAATTATGAATCGCTGATTGCCAACGCAGACGAAAGCGAACCTGCGCACGAACGCCCGTTTGCTTTCGACGAACCGGCTTTGTTGCTTTATACCAGTGGCACGACGGGCTTTCCCAAAGGCGCGGTTTATACGCACGGCAGTTTGCTTTTGGGAATGTATGTTCACGCTTATGCCATCGGCAGCCACCGCACGCATCGCGTCATGCTGCCTTCGCCGCTGTATTCCGCCGCAGGCATCGCGGGCATCTATTGTGCCGTTACCGCAGGTTCGCAACTCGCTCTGATCAACTTCGACGCGCAGCTCGCGCTGCAAACCCTCGCGCGCGAACGCATCACGTTCACCAACTTCGTACCAACTACGATTCAAATGTTGCTTGCGCGCGCTGACTTCGATACTTACGACTTGTCATCGCTCGAAGTCTTGCTATATGGCGGCTCGCCGATTCCCGAACCCGTCTTGCGTGACGCGATGAAACGGCTGCCGAATTGCGGCTTTCGCCAAACCTTCGCGGCCACCGAAACGGGTTGTTCCGGTACCGTGCTTGAACCGCGCGAACACCGCGCCGCGTTGGATAATCCCGCGCTGCGCCATCGCCTGCTTTCCTGCGGGCGTCCGCAACTCGCCGTCGAAGTAGACATCTTCGACAACGAAGGCAATATGTTGCAGCCTGACGCAATCGGCGAGATCGGTGTGCGCACCGAAGCCAATATGCTTGGGTATTGGAACAACCCTGAAGCCACCGCCCAGGCGCTGCGGCACGGTTGGGTTTTCACTGGCGATATGGCGCGCAAAGACGAAGACGGTTACATTTATCTCGTAGACCGCAAGCACGATTTGATCGTGACCGGTGCGCTGAATGTTTATCCGTCAGAGATTGAGCGCATCTTGCAACAGCATCCAGCGGTCTTTGAATGCTCCGTCATCGGCGTCCCCAGCGAACAATGGGGCGAAGCCGTCAAAGCAATCGTCGTCGTGCGCGCAGAAATGGCTCTATCCGAAAGCGAACTCATCGCGTTTTGCGAAGACAAAATCGCAGGTTTCAAAAAGCCGAAGTCCGTTGATTTCGTAGAGAAGCTGCCGCGCAATTTGACTGGCAAAATTTTGCGGCGCGAGTTACGCGAAACGTATTGGCAGCGGCAAGCGCGCAAAATATGAAAGATGTGTCATGGCAAAACCGGCTGATATAACTACCAAACAGTTAATCGGTGCTGCTCCGGCGACGTGGGCGACTTGGACTTTGCCCGTCAAAGACCTCACGGAATGCGAAGTGATTTCCGGCGAGTTTCAATGGCTCGACCGCGCGTCAGACGCTGTGTTGCGCGTGGTGAGTGAGCAGTGGGGCGAGTTCATTCTCATCATTGAAATGCAGTTGCGTTACCGCGAAGACATGCCGTTACGCTTGCGGTGTTACACCGGGCTGGCTGAAGAAAAATATCGCCTGCCGGTTTATCCCGTACTTATCGTAATGCTGCCGCCTGCCTCAGGTGTCACCATTCCCGAACGTTATGAATCGAACTTTCTTGGCTTGGAAGCGCGACAGGATTATCGTGTCATTCGTCTTTGGGACGTTCCCGTGACAGACATACTTGATCAGCAATTGCCTGAGTTATGGCCGTTGACGCCGCTCTTGCAAGGTGGCAAAGAAGAAACCATCTTGCTGCGGACCAAAGAACGTCTGTTGCAAAATGCCTTGTCAGACTCAAGCAAAATGCTGGTCGAAGGCGAAAGTGAACTGGCTACGTTTGCCAGCTTTGTTTTTCCGCTCGAAGTTATTCGGCGCATTTTTGGAGGTCGTATGGTTGATTGGGTTGTTGAATCACCGCTTTACAAATACATCGTTTCACAAGTTGAAGAGACCGCTTCGCAAAGAGGCTGGCAGAGAGGGTTACAGGCCGGTTTACAGGAAGGCCGACAGGAAGGCCGACAGGAAGGCCGACAGGAAGGCCGACAGGAAGGCCGACAGGAAGGCCGACAGGAAGGACAACTCATCGTGCTGGTGAAACTTTTGCAAGGCCGTTTCGGTGATCTTGGGGACGATTTGCTGTCACAGTTGCACAAACTGACTCCCGAACGCCTTGACGCCTTGGCCGATTCTGTTTTCATCTTCCAGCATCGCCAGGAGCTTATAACCTGGCTTAACCGTGAATCTGTTAATGGCAATGGGGCGTCGCTCCCGTGAACTTTGAACTATTCCTTTTTCTGCTGAAATTATGACTCGCGCACTTGATATCGTCGTCAACCTTTGGACGAAAGAAGTAACTCAACATTATCCGCCTGAACTCGATCAGTTCTGGGACTTGGTGAATATCCTCGACATGACCAAGCAAGGCGTCACGGTCGAGCGCGAGTTACATATGATGGACGAAGCTGGTATTGATAAAGGCTTGCTCGTAGCGACCACAGGCGCTCCCGTAGGCTCAAATATCTTCTTTGAAAAGCCGTTTGAGAAAATTGCCGAAGTTTGTGCGCAACACCCGAACCGATTTAAAGGCATCATCGGCGTCAATCCGTCCAAAATAATGACTTGGGTGAAAAAGCTCGACGTCGCTGTCAAGGAATATGGCTTTGTCGGCGCTCATCTTTACCCTCACTGGTTTGACGCGCCGCCCGATGATCGGATGTATTATCCGTTTTATGCTAAATGCGCTGAGTTAGGCGTACCGATTCAAATTCAGGTCGGACATTCAGCGCAATGGTTTTTGCGCACGGTAGCTCAACCGATCACGCTCGACCGCGTAGCGATTGATTTCCCCGAACTGAAAATCATCGGCATTCACATTGGGCATCCGTGGACGGAAGAAATGATTTCGATGGCTTGGAAGCACCCCAACGTATTCATCGGCACTGACGCACATTTGCCGAAGTATTGGGATGCGACCTTAATTAAATTTATTAACTCGCGCGGACAAGACAAAGTGATGTTTGGGACTGACTGGCCCGTCGTTGATTTCAAACGCGCGATGGATGAGTTAGATAAACTGGAATTGCGTGAGACAGCCAAGCGTAAAATATTAGTCGAAAACGCCGCACGAGTTTATAACCTGGAAAACTGGATTTAAGTCAAATTTATGGAGGATTACGAATGATAGCAATAACTAAGCCATCCCGCAGTAAAAAAGCTGACGTATGGATAAAGCAGGAAATAAAAGAACAAATAATTCGTTATAAAAAAATCGAGAGAGCGATGAATCTTGAGATCGCAGCGCAACGCGACCTTTGGTTTGTTGAGTTTGAGCAACGCATTCAAACGCGCGGCTTTAACGTACACGCCGATATTCGCCGTAAGATAAAACCCGAAGAGATTTATATAAAACCAAAGCGTAAAACGAAAGTCGTTTTTTAAGTAACGCATTGCAGGAGGATTTTTATGCCACGTCCACATATTGAACCATTTGTTGACCGCGAAGTCTGCTTCAAAAAAATGTCGTTGCCCGGTTTCCCGGTCGGCATGCATTACAAGATGTTGAGCCTTGATCCTGAAACCGGTGCTTGCACAATGACCGTGCAATACGACGCGGGATATAACCAGGCTCCGACCGTCTGTTATTCCGACGCAGAATTGATGGTTATGGAAGGCGGCCTTAAAATCGGCGATCAGCTTTGTGGCCCCGGTTATTATTTCTTTGTGCCGAAAGGCGTTTCGCTCCCCACTATTTCCAGCGAAAAAGGCGCGCTCTGTTTGTTGATGTATAACGACAGCGAACCTCACTTGGTTGAGTCAGATCGGGATATGGAAGGCGCTGCCCGTGAAGATTACATCAAGGTGCAATCTTACAAAGACATGCCGTGGCAAGTGCCGACCTTGTTTCCCCAAACTGCTTCCGGTTGCTTGCTAAAGGTTCTTCGCTTCGACCCTAAAACGCATGCGATGACGTTTCTTTACTCAATGACGCCGGGCTTTCAGCAAGACAACATCAGCTATCACGATTGCGCCGAAGAGGCTTATCACATTTGGGGTACGTCGTGGATGATGCAATTTGGCGACTTACCTACGGGCGGTTATTTTTGGCGTCCGCCTTATATCAATCACGGCGCTTTTTATAGCGAGAATGGAATTTTAGGTTTTGGCCGCACCGACGGTCAGTTACATAATTATTTTCACTGGAACCCATACTCGACCCCGGAAGAAAATGCTGACCGAGCTGCCGCGCAACTAACTCGGCACAAGCCTGAGTTACATAAATGGATTGTCGCAACTGATCACAACCATATTCACTTTAACGATTTCGAATACCCTGAAGACGGTTACGATCACGCGCACGTAGACCCACAAGGCAAGTTACGCAACCACAACCACAAATAGCAGTTAATCGTTAGTAGCTAGTTGCCGAAAGCTAGCCACTACTCACCAGCAACTAGCCATTATGTCCAAAACCAGCAACACCTTTGTCAGTAAGCGGGTGCCGCTGTATTACCAGCTTGAAAATTTGCTGCGCGAGAAAATCGTCTCTGGCAAAGTGGCTGTGGGTGATCGCTTGCCTACTGAAAGTGAATTGATTGAGCAATATGGCGTCAGCCGCATTACCGTGCGACAAGCGTTGACGACCTTGGCAGAAGAAGGTTTAATTGAGCGGCGGCAAGGACGCGGTACTTTTGTGGCAGAGCGGCGAACCGGCAAGCGCCCGTTTGAAGGTCAAACGCACCTTACCGGATCACTCGACGAAGTAATTGCGATGGGGTTGATGACTCCGGTTAAAGTTATCGAAATTAACCAAGTCGAAGCTGATTCGCATGAGGCCGAGTGTTTGGGAATAAAAGCTGGCGATCCGATTTATCGTATCAAGCGGTTACGCCTGCGCGAAGGCAAGCCTTATAGCTATATCGTAAATTGCGTCCCGGCTGAAATTGGCGCTCAACTAACGCTGGAAGAATTAAGCACCGGCACCTTACTTGAGTTACTCGAACGCAAGTGCAAGGTGCGGCTTAAAGAAGCTAAACAGCAAATTACCGCAGCACTCGCTGATCCTTACGTCGCCGGTCTGTTAGACGTACGCATTGGCTCGGCTTTGTTGTCAATCGAGCGCACCGTGTATACGGACACCGGTCGCCAAGTCGAATACGTTCACGTACTTTATCGAACCGACTTATACAGTTACACAGTGCATCTAACCCGCGACGAGATAGCTGCACCCGCTAAACAAAAACCACGATCACGTAAATGAAATACGATTTAATTCTCAAAAACGGCACAGTTGTCTTCCCTTACCAAGGAACAATCAAATGCGACATTGGCGTAAGCGCCGGAAAAATTGTTGCGATTGCCGATGAACTTGCCAGCCAAGCTGCCGAACAGGTAATTGATGCGCGCGATAAATTCGTCTTTCCCGGAGCAGTAGATTCGCATTTTCACGTAGGCATTTATCGCCCTCACAGCGAAGACGCGGAAAGCGAGTCGCGCTCCGCTTTAGTCGGAGGCGTTTCTACTTTAATTAGTTATTTTCGCACCGGCCACCATTATTTGAATAAAACCGGTTTGTACAAAGATATTTTCCCTGAAGTTCAACAATTATCTGCCGGACATTTTTATACAGACTATTCCTACCACATTGCGGTGATGACTGCCGCGCAATTAGACGAAGTCGAATGGCTGGTCGAAAACGCCGGGGTAGGCTCGTTCAAGTTTTATATGTTTTATAAATCGCTTACCCTTTCAGCCGATTCGACGAAGGGAAGTGCTTATACAATGGCTGAGAATTACGACCTCGGACATCTTTATGAATTAATGACGCGGGTTTCAGCAATCGCCGCTAAATATAAAGATAAAGCGCGAATTTCTTTGTCATTACATTGTGAGAACCCCGAACTTATTCGCGTCTTTATCGAACGCACTAAACAACAAGGGTTGACGGGGCTGAAAGCCTACAGCGAAGGTCGCCCGCCCTTGACCGAACGATTATCCGTTCACGAAGCTGCCATCCTAGCCGATGCGACAGGTTGCCCAATTAACTTGTTACATTTGTCTTCGCGCGAGGCTTTGCAAGCAGGCATTGATGTGCGGCGGCAATATCCGGCGCACGACATCAAGCTTGAAACTACGCTACATCATTTGGCGCTTGACCACGAAGAACTCGACCGCAACGGCATTGGGATTCGTGGCAAAGTGAATCCGCCGATTCGCACCCGTGAGCATTCAGAATTTTTGTGGGAAGGGATTAAAAACGGCAGCGTTGACACGGTCGTCAGCGATCACGCTTGTTGTGGAGAAGAACACAAGCACGAGGATGACCTTTGGGGTAGCTTGCCTGGTTTCGGCGGGGCTTCGATTCTTTATCCGGTCTTGTTGAGCGAAGGCTGTCACAAGCGTGGCGTTAGCTTGCAACGCGTGGCTGAACTGGTGAGCGCCAACCCGGCGCGTGCTTACGGTTTATATCCGCGCAAAGGTTGTATCGCCATCGGAGCAGACGCTGATTTCGCCATCGTTGATATGGAGAAGGAACAACCGATCACTGCCGAAGCCTGCCTTTCGGCGCAAGACCACACACCGTTTGAAGGTTTTATGACGAAAGGCTGGCCCACCCATACTATCGTTCGCGGTCACGTGATGTATGAAAACGGCAAAGTCAACGATGAGCAGCTAGGCGAATTCATTAAGCGCCCAGTGGCGTTGCACGGTGAGACGAAGTAGTTCGCTTCAAGCAAAAAGCCGATTTCCTTCAGAAGCCTCAGCCAGTTTTGACAATTGATTACGAGCGGGTAAAGTGAAATCTCAGTTCGGCGGTTTATGTTCAAAACCACCGCCACCATTCAACGCGCTATTCCGCTCTCTTAATTTTTTATGCAAAAAGTTTCACCCGATTCTTCGGCAAAGCCGAGAGGTTTTTATGGGCATTGGATTGTCTTTGTCTCGACGCTGGCGATGATGCTCTCTAATGGGTTTTCGATTGGCGGCTTGCCTGCCTTTTACCCTGAAATGCTCAGAGAGATGGGAGCCTTAGGCCAGTTGCCGAGCATTGCTATTGCCAGTGCGACGACGTTTGTCTTGTCAGGGTTGTTATCGCCTTTGGCAGGTAACTTGTTGCGAAAGCTCAATCTAAAAATATTCATGAGCATTGGCTGTGTGTTACTGGGTATAGGGTTATTCTTATATTCCAGAGCCTATGTCAGGCCGCAGATATATGCCGCGCATGTGATGTTCGGCCTCACGCTATGTTTCGTCAGCCTGATTCCCAATATGGTGTTGGTCTCAAACTGGTTCAACAAACAACGCGGGACAGCTATCGGCATTATGGTAACCGGTACGAGCCTGGGCACTGTAATCATTCCGCTAGTTGCTTCGCCCTTGATTCGTAATTTCGGCTGGCGCGATGCCATGTTATTGATGAGCGTCAGCGTATGGGTGTTGTTACTTCCGGCTATCTGGTTGATCGTCAAAGTTCACCCGCAAGAGGTAGGGCAATTGCCTGACGGCGAAACGCGCGAAGAAGCTATTTCGGTAACGCCGCCGCCGCCGGAATCTTTGTCCGGCATGACGCTCGCCGAAGCCTTGCGCTCACCGCTGTTCTGGATTTTTTCTATCTGCGCGATGATGCTGTTTTACGCAATTCTGGCTGTCGTTCAACAACTGATTGTCTTTCTTACTTCATCGCAAATTGGGATGAAAAGCGACGATGCGCGCGGGGTTCAATCGCTAATGGGGTTAGCTAGTATTGGCGGTAAGTTACTATTCGGTGTTGCAAGCGATAAGTTGTCTCGCCCTAAAGTCAATGCGACATGTTGCGCTGTGCTGGCGCTGGCTTGTTTGATGTTACCTTTTCTGAATTCGGAAAATGCTACTACCTTCGCCTTACTTTTTGGGTTGGGCTACGGCGGAGCCTTCGTCACTATTCAGTTACTGGTGGCTGAATGTTTTGGGCTGCGCGATCTTGGCCGGATTATTGCCTGCATAGCGGTGATTGAAACCGGCGGAGGCGCACTCGGTAACCTCGTCACAGGTTTGGTTGCCAGTCGCACTGGTTCTTACGTGGTAGCCTATTATGGCGTGATTATTGCGAGCTTTATCGCTTTTATCTCTGGGTTGTTGCTGGTTAAGAGCATGTCTTCGCATAAAGCTAAATTAGCAGCGAATCAATAAACTGTGATGCCGATGAATAAGCTAACTCGTCAATTGTTTGCCTTTGCTCTAGTGTTCTTTCTGGTAGCACTGAGATTTAGTTTAAGCGGTGCAACAGCCGCTGATACCTCTTCGCCGCCCAATATCATTTTAATAATTTCCGACGATCACGGCTGGCAGGATTACGGATTTATGGGGCATCCGCATATCAAGACCCCTAATTTAGATAAGCTCGCCGATCAATCGTTGTTATTTCCTCGCGGTTATGTGCCCACCGCTTTATGCTCTCCCAGCCTTGCTTCTTTAATTACCGGTCGTTATCCGCACGAACACCTAATCAATTATAATGACCCGCCCGCTCCTCCCGGAGGAAAGGTAGGCAAATGGCGCGAACATCCACAATATCTAGCAGCTTGGGATCAAATGCGCGGCTTCATCCAGCGCCAGCCGCAATTGCCGAAACTGTTGCAAGCGCGCGGATACCTCAGTTTGCAAACCGGAAAATGGTGGTTGGGAAATTATGCCAACGGCGGATTCACACACGGGATGAGCCACGGCGATAAAGGGCGCGGTGGCCGCCACGGCGATGAAGGGCTCGACATCGGTAGAAAAACCATGCAGCCAATTTTTGATTTTGTGAGCGAAGCAAAACAAAAGCAAAAGCCGTTTATGGTTTGGTACGCACCGATGTTACCGCATAACCCTCACACGGCTCCGCAAAGGTTGGTTGATAAATATACCTCGATTGCTTCTAGTCGAGAACACGCGAGTTATTGGGCAAGCGTCGAGTGGTTTGATGAAAGCTGCGGTCAGTTACTCGATTATTTAGATCAGCAAAAATTAAGCGATAATACTATCGTTATTTATGTTACTGATAACGGCTGGACCCAAAGTGACCAAGGCGACGCCGTCAGCATTCGATCAAAGCGTACGCCCTATGACGCAGGCATTCGCACTCCGATTATGTTGCGTTGGCCGGGCAAGGTGAAAGCTGAACGCTCGATGGCAGTGGCAACTTCATTGGATATTGTTCCTACTTTGTTAGCTGCGGCGGTGATTAGCTCAAACGAAAAGTGGCGCGGCATTAACTGGTTAGACCGTGCGGCATTGCAAAAGCGTCGTGCGTTGTTTGGGGCGACCTTCACGCATGATGCTATTTCGTTGACTGACCCGGCTGCTAACGTATTATCACGATGGATTATTGACGGAAACTGGAAGTTAATTTTGCCGGTCACGGGACGTAAAGGCGAAGACGTACCTGACGAGCCGTTACTTTATCGAATAACCTCAGACGAACAAGAGCTTACTTCGCTGGCGCAGCAGGAACCCGCACGAGTGGCGGAGTTACGGCGTAAGCTGAACGGCTGGTGGAAGCCATAAGCTATGGCAATTAGTTATAGTTTGAAAAGTACGATACCTTGAGAGATAAGCCGCACCGGACCGAACAGTCCAGCGGGTAAGAGCGGATGCTTAAGATCAAATTGCTGCAAGGCGTTAGCTCCCAGCCGGTAACCTTCAGCTTGTTTTTGATAACGTTTTCTCAGCACAGCGGGTAAGTCAGGCGTAGCTTGCAAGCCTACCACATGGTTATGCAAAGTGTTGGTGACTGCAATTCGCAGCAAATTTTCTCCTTTGCTTAACTCACGAGTAACATCAAAATCGTAGGGTTGCATCCAGCGCACGCCAATCCGTTTTTGGTTGAGCGTAACTTCGGCAGTTTCAGATACTTTTCCTAGCTCTAAAATCCAGCGCACGTCTTCCGGCATATTTTCAGGTGTCATGGTAAACGCAATTTCATAAACCGCCTCGCCGGATAAGTATTTCGTGTCATCGCTTTCTGTCCATGAGTTCAAGGCGGTTAGTTCTTTAATTAAGCGGGGGAACCGCATTCCTTCAGCGGTGACAGTCCAGGTGCCGCGAATGGGTATCGCGAGCGGTAAGGACGGAGCCCAAGCCCGCAAGGTGCGGCGGCTCATCCCTTGCGCCACCACGACTGAATGCTCGCCTTCCCGCGTGGCATAAGCAATGATGCCATCGGGGCGAATGGCTTCGATCACTGCCAGATCGGTTCGGGTAACGTACGCCGATGGCACGTTAGGTTGAAACACGAGAAATAATGAATCCCAGGCAGATAAAGTCAGCGGGATTTCAGTGCGCGTCATCGTCGTGCGGTATTCAGGCAGTTGTTTAACTTGCCCTGACATCGCATCCCAAATATCTACGCGCTTGCCGGTTATTCTAAAACTCAGCGTCGTAGTTATTTTTTCGGGCTGCAAATTGGTTAAAAAGTAAATGTCTTTATTGCCCGCCCTGCGGTGAACAAATGTAAGACCGTCACTTTGCGCGTCGTCAGGTAAGGAAACATCAGGCGGAACGATTTCACGTAGTATTTCCAGCAGCTTACGTTGCGGCGAAGTAATCAAAGCGGTTTTGCTATCAGGCAGCTCTGTCATATTAATTGCAGGCGCGCTGATTTTATATTCCGGCAGAAAATGTACGTTTTTATTGCGTGGGTTAAATAACTTGCGGACGATTCCAGAGAGCAAGGCATCTTGTAACAAGACGGCGGCCTGCAAGCCACCTGCCTGACGAGGTAATTGATCGAGCGCAATGACAATTCCGCCAGTTAAAGCAAAGGCTTCGATACGTCGCATGGTCGCAAGCGGAACAACCGCAGCTTTGGGAAGAATCAGTATTCGATATTTATGCTGATTTATTTTTAGCTCACCCGTTTCAGTTACTTCAGCGTGATGTTGTAACAAGTCGTCGTTTACCAAATCGTAATCATAGCCATTTGCCACCAACGTCTTGGGTAAATTGCCATAAGGTTGAGGGCTTGAGGCCCTGCCAAAAATAACTCGCTCTGACCACGTCGTCGCTTGCGGCGAATAAATCAATATGTCAGCGACTAACTGGCCTTGTCGCAGCAACCAGCAACTGCGGCTGACATAATCACTCAAGCCGCGATAATGCTTGAACCAGGGCATCCACGGTTGAATGCGGCTAGCCCACGGCAGATCGCGTTCGGGCGCGACCTCTGGTTCTTCAGAATAAGTCCAGCCGTGATTAACAATCTGAGTTATCCCGTCACGAAAATAGGCATCGGTGGCGCGCTTCATTTCTTCCAGCGTCGTGCGATAACGCTCCGGGTGCAAAAAAGAATAGGCTTTAGCTGAAACAATTTCGCGGCTATAAAATTTAGCGCCTGACACCGTCGCTTTACGCGGGTCAGCTATCGTTGAAACACGGTCAAAACGGGCGGTAGTGGTTTCAGTTACAGGTTGAGGCGATAGCCCAGCGGCTTCGATCAGTTCAGTGGCGAAGCAAGAACTTGGTTGAATGCGAGCCTGAACTTTATTCGTTTTGCACCAGGCGGTGAACTCGGCGTAATAAGTTTCTTTCCCCAGTTGATGCAAAAATTCGTTTAGGTCATATCGAATACGCGATGTGATAGCTCCCGCGTCATGCCAAAGCACCGGCAGATAACGCGTCAGGTCATAGCCTTTGCGGCGGTTAAATTCAGCCACTAGGTTATTGCTCCAAAGCAAACTGTCGGGTAAAGGCGTTATCCCGAAGCTATCGGCAAAAAATGAAGTGATCGTTGTGCCGAAATACTTGCCGAGTTTTTTAGTGAAAATCCCGCCGAGATGGTTGACGTAATTGCGCATCGCCTGCGGGTTGAAATGGTCTACGCAATAATTCGGCGGCTCGAAATTCTGAGCGGAGTTAAGTTGACCGGTATATTGCAACCTGAACACGCCGATTTGCCAGCGACCGGGAGGGACTTCCCAATGTAATTTGTTAGAAGCGACATTAGCTGTAATTACAGTCAGTGTATCTTCTTTAAGTTGCTTATCTGTTATTTGAGCCGCCACGACGGCAATGAGTTGGCCTCGATCAGCAGGTAACTCAGCGTCAAAAAGCTGCGGGCCGGTTACTTCCAGCCAGGTTGGGGCAAGGCATTTGCTGCGTTCGGTGGGAGGAACCCAGAAGCCGCCGAAACACTGCCCGGCCCCGAAGCTCAACGAAACCGACATATCGAGTAACCTGGCTCGCTCGGCGGTGAATTGGATCATCCTAAAGAAATTGTCGGAAAGATAAGGCAGGTTTCCTTTTTCATACCATTGCCACGAACTGGTAATTTCGACGCCGCCGATGCCAGCGGCTTTCATGGCAGTAAGCTGTGTTTGTATTCCCGCTTTACTAACTGCATTACCCGGCCACCACCAACGAGTATGCGGGCGACAATCGCGCGGCGGGTTTTTCCAGCCAGCTAATAGTTGGTCAGCGACGGGCGGTGGATTGATTTGGGGCATTAGCGACACGCCCAACAATCCGCTGGTTTGTTCGAGAAAATTTCGACGGGTAAGTTGCATAATCAAAAGAGAATCAATCTTTCGAACAGTGGTTTCGGGCAATTGTGCGTTGCAATTCGTCGGCTAGTTTATCTATACTGCCCGCGCAATTGGTATTAAACACATTACAACATATCGCGCATCTGCTGCGAAATTAGCTTTGCAATCAATACTAAATCTACAGCTTGGCTGGGAGAAAATTCAGACAATCAACCTGATTCAATTAACCAGTACGCCTGATTCACCTCAGGCTTGCAGCACGCCTGATTCACCTCAGGCTTGCCCAACAGAAGGAGTTACTTTTATGAGAACATTAAGCAAGATGGTCTCGGCAGGTTTGCTCTTGTGCGCAGTCCTTTTAATGGCTGCGACGAGCTTTGCCCAGACCTACACCGCGACGTTGACTGGCACGGTGACCGACCCGCAAGGCGCGTCAGTTCCCGATGCCAAAGTCACCGCCACCAATCAAGGAACGAAACTCGAATTCACGGCGAAAACCAGTGATTCGGGCATTTATACCATTCCGTTTTTGCCGGTAGGCGTTTACGTCATCAGCGCCGAGAAAAGCGGATTCAAAAAACTGGCTTCGAACGACATCAAACTCGAAGTGAACCAGATCGCCCGGGTGAATCTGGAACTGACCGTCGGACAGGTCAGCGAAATCGTCAACGTGCAAGATGTTGCGCCGATTCTTCAAACCGAGAACGTCACCGTCGGTCAAGTCATCACGGGTCAAACAGCGACCAACCTGCCGCTTAACGGACGCAACTTTCAACAACTCGTATTGCTCGTACCGGGTGCGGTGACTCCGAATCCGGGGGCTTTCACCGGCGCAGGACAAGGCGCGCAAGGCCGTCCTTACGTCAACGGCAACCGCGAACAGGGCAATGCTTTTTTGCTCGACGGCATTCCGGTTGATGAAACCATTGATAATCGTATTGGTTACAAACCCAACGTAGATGCGCTGGCTGAGTTTCGTGTTGAAACCAGCAACTCGTCTTCTGAGTTTGGTAACGTCACGGGGGCAACAATCAACGCGACACACAAATCAGGTACGAATCAAATCCACGGCAACATCTTCGAATTTTTGCGCAATGATAAGTTCGACGCGAACTCGTGGGCGAACAATCGCACGCAATTGAGGCAACCAGATGGAACTATCACTGGGGCGCCGAAACAGAAGCTGCGCCGCAATGTTTTTGGCGGCACCATTGGCGGGCCGATCATCAAAGAAAAAGTGTTCTTCTTTGCCGATTACCAGGGCACCGAAGAGCGCACCGGCGGTGGCGCTTTACGCACGGTTCCTCTTGCCGCTTGGCGTACGGGCAACTTATCTGACATCACCACTCCGATTCGTGATCCTAGAACTTGCACTAACCCGACAGTCATAACGACTTGCCAGCAATTCGCCGGTAACATCATTCCGACGGCTCGCATCGTGAATCCGGCAGCTCGTGCCCTGTTTGCTGATACCACGCTTTATCCATTGCCCAATGCCGCAGGCATTGCGAATAATTACGTGACGACCTTTGCGAACTTCGTCGGTGGCTATCAGTTCTCCGGCAAAATTGATGCGCGCTTGTCTGAAAAAGACAATCTCTCAGCGCGTTATTACTTTGGCGATTACGAACAAGGTACTTTGAAAACGGCGTTGCCCACAGACATTTCAGGCACCAATTTCAGCCGTCCGCAAGGCATCGTGTTCAACTGGACGCGCAACATCGGCTCGACCATCGTCAATGAAGCTCGCATCGGTATGAGCCGCGCCACCTTCATTGGCAACGTCGGTGACCCGAACAATATCGGCAACGGCAACGCCAAGATCGGTATTCCGGGCAGTCAGGCCGTGCCGGGTTTCAGCAACATCCAAATCACTGGGACTGGTGGTATAGGTACGACCGCGATCACCGAAGTGAATGCCACCAACACCTTTCTTTACGGCGATAACCTGACGCTGGTCAAAGGCCGTCAGACTTTTAAGATGGGCGGTCAATGGCTGCGCTATCAACAGAACCGTTTTTACCCAGGTAACAACGGTCTGCTTGGCCTTTACCAATACACCGGGCAATACACCGGCAACGGTTTTGCCGACTTCCTGCTCGATCAACTCACGCGCAAAGGTGTGGGCAACACGGGCGGCACCAACCCTGGCACGTGGGGACATCGCCAAAATCGCATCGGCGTTTTCTTTCAGGATGATGTCAAAGTGCGTAGTAACTTAACCCTGAATCTCGGAATGCGGTGGGAATATACCTCGCCCGTGATTGAGATAAATAACCGTCAGTCGAATTTTGACATCACGACCGGACGCCAACTGTTTGCGGGACGGGACGGCAACAGTCGCGCGCTTTACAAGCCCTTCAAGAAAGGCTTTGAACCGCGCATCGGTTTTGCTTGGACGCCTGACATGTTTAAGAACAAGTTGGTCGTACGTGCTGGTTACGGCATCACGCAATACATGGAAGGCACAGGAGCCAACTTGCGCTTGCCGTTAAATCCGCCTTTCTTTGCCGAAGCTGACGTAACTTTTGACACTACGTCTGGCCCAGGTACGATTACGCGCGGGTTCACCGACGTGATCGTACGCAATCAGGTCGCGGGCATCATTCGCATTTGGAACCCTGATCTGCGTCCGCAATTCACGCAACAGTGGAACCTGACGTTGGAATATCAGGTGTTCAATTCCAGTTCCGTGTCGGTGGCTTACGTCGGCAACAAAGCGACGCATCTGGTAGCTCCGGCTGATTTCAATCAGGCGTTGCCCGGCTCTGGCCCGGTGGCGACATGGTTACCGCTGCAACAGCGCCGTCCGTTGTTTCGTTTCACAAACTTGCAGGCAGTAACTGCGATTGGTGGAACCGATTCTTATGGCAATAGCAATTACAATGGATTGCAGATGAGCTATCGCCAACGGTTTACGAAAGGGCTGGAATTCCTTGCTTCTTTTACACGCAGCAAGACGCTGACCGATAACATCGGCTATTACGGCAGCGGCGGCGGCGTCGCGGGCTTGTCCTTTTACCAGCGTAATTTCTATGACCGCAATGCTGATTATGGACGCGCCTTTTTTGACGCACGAAACGTGTTTAGCTGGGCCGGTACATATGAAATACCTGTCGGCAAAGGACGTTCAATGGCATCAAACTTACATCCCGCTCTGAATGCTGTGGTCGGGGGCTGGAATGTGAATAGCATTGTGAGCGTTCGTTCGGGCTTCCCGATTTCGATTCGCGCGAACGATAACTCGCAACAAGCTCCGCGCGGCGGCGGATTCCCCAATATCGTGACAGGCATAGACCCTTATAACGCTGATGGTTTGCGTCGTGCGTTATCAACCGTCGTCACCGAGGGCGGATACTTCAATCCCGCCGCCTTCACCTTGCCTGCCGCTGGTACCTTCGGGAACGCCGGCGTCAGCATTGTGACAGCGCCTAGTTTTGCCAACGTAGATTTCGGCATTGGAAAGAATTTTTCCCTTACCGAACGCTATCGTTTGGCCTTCCGCGCTGACTTCTTCAATATGCCGAATCACCCGAATTTCGCGCCGCCCAATGTCAATTGGAGCGACACCACGAATTTCGGCAAGATCACCAATACGCTTGGTGGCGGTACGGCAGCCGGTGCGCGCAACCTGGAGTTCTCGTTAAAGCTGTTCTTCTAAACGCGAATTCAATTCACCGACTAAATTCCGGGAGCGGGTTCACAACGAATCCGCTCCCGGTTTATTATGCGCGGCAGACTTTTGGAGGTGCTTATGGATTATCAAATTTTCGTTGAACAACAATCTCATAACGGGTTCATCGCCACTGCGCTGGGCTGGCCTGATTGCGTGGTGACGGCTCCGACCAAAGAAGAAGCCGTGGTGCAAGTGCGGGCGGTGGTGGCCGAACGCTTGACGCGCGGCGAAATCTTCCATGTTCAACTTGACGAACCAATGACAGACGTTGCTAACGACCCGTGGGAACGGATGGCAGGGCGTTTTGCTGACGATCCGAATTGGGATGAATACGAGGAAGAGTTGCGGCGCATTCGCGCAGAGGCCAATCGTGCCTGAGACTTTATGGGTGTTCGACACCGATCATTTGAGCCTTCATCATCGCGGTCATCCGGTGGTGAAGCGCCGATTACTGGCATTGCCGTTGGCGAAACGTTTCACCACCGTCATCACTGTGGAAGAGCAACTGCGTGGTCGTTTTGCCAAAATTGCGCAAGGCAGGAATGTTTCTGAATGGGTCATTGCTTACCAACAATTTCAACAGACTTTAGCGGATTTGCTGCCGCTTCGCTTGCTCCCTTTCGATGAAGCTGCGGCGGCTGAGTTTTTGCGATTGAAAGCCACGGTCAAGCAAGTCGGCACGCAGGATTTGAAGATTGCCGCCATCGTATTGAGTGTGAATGGCACGCTCGTCACTCGTAACGTGCGCGATTTCTCGCGCGTCCCTGGCTTGCGTATAGAAGACTGGACGCAAGTTTGACGGCAGCTTTGCTTTCCGCAGAGGCGCTCCGTACAACCCACGCCTTAATTTCAAACCCCAACGCAATTACTGAAGGACATATCACTTGATGGAAATCATTCAGATTTATGACGCGCGATGACGATGTGGTTTTTTAGTCTCTTCGAATAATCGCGTAAAGGCTCACACACTTACCTAACTCGACGATCAATTTATGTGCGGGATTGCAGGCATCGTTTCCCAATCAGGCCAAGCTAAGGCAGCGCAAGTAATTCGGCTGAGAGACGCCTTGACCCATCGCGGCCCTGACGCGGCGGGTGTTTGGCCGAACGATTTGAACGAGCCGACCTATTGCGCGTTCGGCCATCGGCGTTTATCCATCATTGATTTATCTGAAGCCGGACGCCAGCCGATGTCTAATGCCGAGGGTACTGTATGGATTACGTTTAACGGCGAAATTTATAACTATCAATCCTTACGCGCCGAACTCGAACAGCGCGGCTATCGCTTTCGCACCGGCACTGACACTGAAACAATTATTTATGCGTGGGAATGTTGGGGGACGGATTGCGTCAAACATTTGCGCGGAATGTTCGCGTTGGCGATTTGGGATGCGCCGCGCCGTCAGCTTTTTCTGGCCCGCGACCGCGTAGGCAAGAAGCCGCTTTTTTATACGCAACTGGATGACCGATTTCTTTTTGCCTCTGAATTGCAGGCTTTGCTGGCTGATCCACAAACGCCGCGCGCCATCAATCAAGCCGCCATAGATCGTTACTTGACGTTGGGTTATGTGCCCGCACCTGACACAGCATTTGCTGGCGTATACAAATTGCCGCCTGCGCATAGCCTGTTGCTGAAACTCACGCCCGCCGGATTCAGCCAACGCCTCGAACGTTATTGGCAATTGGATTATTCGCCCAAACACGCGATGAGCGAGGCCGAAGCGCACGTCGCGTTGCGCGAGCAACTGACTGAAGCGACGCGCTTGCGGTTGATGAGTGACGTACCGTTAGGTGCGTTTTTGTCAGGCGGGATTGATTCGAGCATCGTCGTCGGATTGATGGCTCAACTCAGTGGCGAGCGGGTAAAAACGTTTTCGATTGGTTTTGCAGACGCCGCTTTTGATGAAACCGCGCACGCGCGCCGCATCGCTGAAAAATGGAATACCGATCATCACGAATTCATCGTCAAGCCGCAGGCGCTCGATCTCTTACCCAAGCTCGTGCGCCATTACGGCGAACCCTATGCCGATTCGTCAGCCGTGCCGACTTATTACTTGACGCAATTAACGCGGCAACACGTCACGGTGGCGCTTAATGGCGATGGCGGTGACGAGAGCTTCGCGGGCTATGAACGTTACTTCGGCAATCGCGTCGCCGAATGGATGCACGCGGTTCCGGGGGCTGCGTGGTTGGCGAAAAACCTTGGTCGTTGTTTGCCTGATTCACTTCATCCGAAAAACCGATTGCGTACGGCGCAACGCTTTCTGTCAGTGGCGACCATGCCGATGGCACAGCGTTACGCGCACTGGGTCGGAAACTTTCACGAGGCTGATAAGCTTGAACTTTATCAGCGCGAATTCGCTGCGCAATTAAATGCGCAAGATCAGCCTGACTATCTCACAACACTGTTTGCGTCTTTGCCCGGTTATGACCCAGTGGACGCCGCGATGTGCGTGGACGTGCAATCATATTTGCCTTTCGACTTGCTG
>JAYSVR010000480.1:0-38404 GCA_043718445.1 Acidobacteriota bacterium
CTCGGCGGCGCGGGTGACGTTGCCGCCGGTTTCGTGCAGGCAGCGTTCGATGTAAGCGCGCTCGAATTCGCGGCGGGCTTCGCGGAAGTCGGCGAGGAATGGAATCTGGAGCGCGTTTTCATCAGGAGGTTGTTGCGATGGTTCAGGTTTAGACATCGGCGCGGAAGAGGCGGCAACAACTTGCGGCTGGGCGGATTCCTGCGTGAGTTCGGCAGGCAGGTCGCTGGTTTCGAGACTCGTGCCGTCGGCCAGCACGACGCTGCGTTCGAGAGCGTTGCGCAATTCGCGTACGTTGCCGGGCCAGTCAAAAGCGATCAAACGTTTCATGGCTTCGGCGCTGATGTCGTGGCATTTGAGTTGATAGCGTTCGGCGTAACCATTCAGAAAATGCGCGGCGAGCAACGGGATGTCTTCGCGGCGCTCGCGCAGCGGCGGCAGGTCGAGTTGCACTACGCGCAAACGGTAATAGAGATCGGCGCGAAACGTGCCTGCGTCAACGGCCTGTTGCAAGTCGCGGTTGGTCGCGCTGACGACGCGTACGTCAACCGATACCGTTTGCGAACTGCCCAGCCGTTCGACTTTGCGTTCTTCGAGTACGCGCAAGAGCTTGGCTTGCGTGTTCAAACTCATGTCGCCGATTTCGTCGAGAAAAATCGTGCCGCCGTGCGCGAGTTCGAACTTGCCTTTGCGTTGTGCGGCGGCTCCGGTGAACGCGCCTTTCTCGTGACCGAACAGTTCCGATTCGATCAACTCAGACGGCAGCGCGGCGCAATTCATCGCAATGAATTCGCCCTTGCGGCGCGCGTGGCTCTGTTCGTGAATGGCACGCGCGACGAGTTCTTTGCCGGTGCCCGATTCACCGCGAATCAGCACCGTCACATCGGTCGCGGCGACCTTGTTAATCAAATCGTAAATGCGCCGCATCGGTTCGCTGGTGCCGAGCAAATCGCCCACGCCACGGGCGGCTTTGAGCGCAGCCCGCAATTCCTGGTTCTCACGTTTAAGCGAACGATTCTCTAAAGCGTTTTTGACGACGAGGCGCAGTTCGTCAACTTCAAAAGGCTTGGCGAGGTAGTCATAAGCGCCGGCCTTGATGGCTTCGACGGCGGTGCGTTCATTGCCGTGCGCGGTGAGCATCACTACGGGCGGCGCATCGGCTTGCGTTTGCAGTTCGCGCAAATAATCCAAGCCGCTCACGCCGGGCAAATTGATGTCAAGCAACAACAAATCGGGTTTGTCGGCGGCATTGTTAGATGCGAGGAGTTGACGGGCTTCAGGAACGGAGCCGGCTTCGCGGATGGCGTAACTTTTCAGCGCGCGCTGCATGCCGTAACGCGCGGCTTCTTCGTCGTCAATGATGAGAATTTTTGGTTCGGGCATTTTGCGAGCAGTTATGCAGGGTCTACGCCAAGCGCACGTAACTGAGCTTTTAACCGTGCGACCTCATCTTTCGCTTCTGTAGCTTCGGCTTTGGCCTCCACCGCTTCGGCTTTGGCTTCTGCTGCTTCAGCTTTTGCTTCTGTCGCTTCGGCTTTGGCCTGTGAGGCTTCGATGTCGGCATGTCTGAGCGCATCTTTGGGCTTCTCAATTTTGCGTCCGTCGGGGGCGTAAACGCCGAGCTTGCCGTCAGCTTCTACTTTCATACTTATGCCCAAGCGCGGACTGCGCCATTCGCCTTCAAACGACATCAAGCGAAGGAAATCGCCGGAGCGTTGCCAAACTTCCAGCGAGCCGCTGTCAGGATCGTATTCGTAATACTCCTCAACTCCGTGACGAGTATAAAACTTGCGCTTCGTGCGCATCTCAGTCGCGGTGTTGCTGGGCGAGAGGATTTCAAAAACGGCTTGCGGCGCGATGCCGCCTTCTTCCCATTGTTTGTAAGAGCCGCGATCTCCTTTCGGGCGTCCGAACACCACCATCACGTCAGGCGCGGCGCTGATGTCGCGGCGGTCTTTGACGGGATACCAAAGCAAGTCGCCGGCGACGAAGACATCAGGCTGTTGATCGAACAGGCGATCCAGTCCGACCTGAATCGTGATGAGATATTGATATTGAATCGTGTTTTCGGCCATAGGTTTTCCGTCTGAGTCGGGATAAACGATCTCGGCTTCGTATGCGTTGGAAAGTGCTGTGGTTGCCATAACGAAAGTTCTCTACCAATTAAAAGTACTGTTTGATTGGGGCGACGGCGCTCACTTTACCACAAGCCCCAGCTTCACAACGAAACGTGTGCCACGTTCATCAGCCAGCGGACTCACACATTGAATCGTGCCGCCGAGTTCGCGCACACGTCGCGCGACGATTGCCAAACCCAACCCCGTGCCGCGTTGTTTGGTCGTGAAAAATGGCTCGAAGATTTTGCTTTGTTGGTCGGGCGGAATACCTTCGCCTTCGTCGCTGACGGTGAATTGCCAGCGTCCGTCGCCGAGCGTTTCACTCGCGACTGTCACCGTGCCTGCTTGAGACATCGCCTGTACGCCGTTAAGCGCGAGGTTGAGCAAAACCTCTTTGAGCGCCGCTGCCGTAGCGCCATCGAGTTGCGGGTCATAAGCCAAATCAAGTGTGAGCGTCACATTGCGTTCAGCGGCCTGGTTGCGCGCGAGCGTGATGACGGTTTCAGCCAGTTCAGAAAACAACGCAGGCGCGGCGGCCATCGCCGACGGACGCGAGAAGCTCAGGAGTTGCGAGACGCTGCGATTGAGGCGGTCAACTTCGCCGGTAATCAAATCGAGATCGCGTCCGTATTCGGCGGAGACGCTTTCGTCTTCGCGCATGACTTGCGTGATTGATTTAATCGCGCTCAAAGGATTTTTGACTTCGTGCGCGACGGTAGCGGCCATCTGGCCTAACGCGGCGAGGCGTTCGCTGGCGGCGAGTTCGCGTTCAAGTTCGACTTTTTCTTCGAGCAGTTGGCAATTCTCAATGGCGGCGGCGAGATGGCCGGTGAGAACTGTGAGGACTTCGCGTTTTTCGGCGGTGAGTTGGCGCTCTTGGTCGCGGATGACGAGCAGCCCTACGACGCGGGCTTCGCGCCAGAGGGCATAAGCGGCGACGGCTTCGAGGCGTTCGAGCAAAGGCGTGTCTTCGAGTTGCGTCGCCTGACGTGCTTCAGCAAAACGACAGGCCTCGGCAAAGGCTTCGCGCGCTTGCGTGGCCGGTACGATTTGCACGTCTTTCAATTCGAGGGCGGTGCGCAGGTGGTTTTCGGCAAAGGCGATGAACGGTTGCAGCTTGCCGAGATTCGCCGAAGCTGCGCCGACCTGCGCGACGAGTTCGCGGTAAAGGCCGACTTCGCGCGTGAGCAGCTTGCGCAAATAGTATTCGGTCGCGCGGCGCACGGGTTCGGCGACGGCAAAGACGACCAATATCAAGAGGGCTTCGACGACTTCGGCGCGCAAGCCGTAGCGCGTCTCCAGCGCCAAACTCAACCGACGAATGCCGTAGATGTAAGTCATCATCACGACCGCCGCCAGCGCCGCGTAAATCACGCTCTGCCGCAAGACCAATTCAAAATAGCGGTAACGATAGATATACCACGCGACAATCGCCGTCGGCACAATCGAAGACAGCTTGGCAAAGAGATCGAGCGAACGGCCTACGCCGGGCCAGAGGCGCGCGCCCAAAACATAAGTCAGCGTGAACAGCACGGCGCTCGCCAGCATCGTGACGGCAAAGATGCGAAAGAATTTTCGTTCACGCGGCGACTGCCAGACATAAGACAGCCGCCAATCCATCACGGCACATTCGAGAAAGATGAAAACGAACCAGCCGATGAAAGGCAATAACAACAGCCCCAAACGCTCCATCGGCGAAGCGTAAGGCTCTTCCCACAGCTTGGTGACAGCATAAGGAATCACGACCAGCGGCGCATAGCCCAGCCACGCCAGCGGTTTGAGGAAGCGTCCGAACCAGCTTTGCGCGACGCGCGGGTCAAACCATTCGAGCAACTTGAAATGTGCGTGCGCCAACAGTGGCGGCAGAAAACCGAGCGCGATATAAGCAACGACGTTCGCCGACTTGCGCCACCAACCGGCGACTCTGAAACCCAACAACTCATAAATGGCTACGGCAAAATTGCCCAAGTGCCACAGGCCGATGACGAAGCCGAGCAACAACAACACACGCTGCGCGCGCCGCCAGCCGTAGCGCTGATAGAGCATCAGGCAGAGATAAAGATGCAGCCCCGCACCGGTGGCGAAGCCCACGAGCCGCACAATGTCGAGCGGGGCGAGAATGGATTGTGGGTCAAGTGATGGAACCAACACGATGGCACGAGCTTACTGGCCTTTGTCGGCGTGGGCAATGCGCTTATGATGCGCCGCGTCGGTCAGCTTTATTTCAAAAGGTAGGTTTGATGATGAATAAAAACACTCGCAGATTTTGTCTCGCGTTATTGCTGTTGCTAGTCGTCAGTACGTCTGGGTGCATCAGCATCGAACAGGAAATCTTTTTGCAGCCCGATGGCAGCGGCGATTTGCTGTTGCACATCGGCTTGCCCGACTTGCCCGAAGACGCCAAAAAATCAGCGACGGGCGGTGGCAATCCAGCGGAAGCGATGGAGAAATTCAAACGCGAAGTGGTCGCCAAATTGCCGCCTACGATCAAGCTGGTGAACGCAAAAGAAACCAAACGCAACGGTACGCAAGGCTTTTACGCTATCTTTCATTTTCAAGACGTACGCGAAGTGCAAAAGCTGATGGCAGCAACTCTCAAGGAAAGCACCGAAGGCGCACCGGGAACTACAGCCAAAGGCAAGCCGCCCGAATGGACGCTCCGATACAGCAAGCAAGGCGGCGTGACGAATTTCAGCCAAATGTTTTTCGCTGACGTGAAAACTGAATCCGGCACTAAAGCTGAGGTCACAACCAGTCCGGCTAAACCAGTGGCACGCGCAAACGGACGCACGCCAGCACGCGGAGCCAAACCTGCTACGACAGCCAGCGCCAATGCCGAATTCAAAATGGAAGGCATGGAAAATCTGGAAAGCCTGATGCTAACGATCATCAAGTTCCGTTTCGTGCTGCATACGCCGACGCCGATCAAAGATTCCAATGCTGATTTCGTCATCAATAACGGCAAGTCTGCGCTGTGGGATTGTTCGCTCGCGGCTTTTGCCAAAGAGAAAAAACCGATTGAAATGAAAGTGACTTTTTGAGGACATCACCTATGAACCTGCTACGTTTTGCCTGCTTCTCGCTGTTGCTCACCTTCGTATTCGTTTTGCCCTTAACCAGTGCGCAGGAAAAAGCGCCGCAATGGCCGCTCTTCCGCAAACATCAACTCGACGCCGGAGCCAATGAATCCGCCGCTGTCGCTGATGTCAACCGTGATGGACGCCTCGACATCGTCAGCGGCGAAAGCTGGTTTGAAGCGCCTGACTGGAAGAAACATCGGCTGCGCGAAATCAATTTCCAGAACGGTTACATAGACAATTTCAGCGATATGATTTTAGACGTGAACGGCGACGGCTTCCCCGATGTAGTGGGCTGCGCGTGGTTCAGCAAACAGATGCGCTGGTTTCAAAATCCGGGACGTTTCGACGGCGAATTGGCGAATGTGTTGTGGAAGGAAAACGTCATCGAGACGGGCTTCAATTACGAACTGGCGATGCAGGTTGACATTGATGGCGATGGCAAGGCGCTGGAGATTTTGCCTAACTACGGCAGCTCGCCTGAGATCGCCTGGTGGGAAGTCGTCAAAGGCCAGTTCGTTCGCCACGTCATTGGCAAAGTACCCGTCCCGCGCGGCGGCTTGCACGGCACCGGCGTAGGCGACGTGAACGGCGACGGCAAGCCGGATGTTTTAACGGCGCACGGATGGTTCGCGGCTCCTGCCGATGCGCGCGCAGGTATGTGGACCTGGAATGAATTCCCTGCTTCGGCCAAAGTGCCGCGCGCCTGCGGGCACCTTTACGCGCAAGACATCAACGGCGACGGCAAGAACGACATCGTCACCGGCCACGGACACGACTTCGGCGTATTCTGGCTCGAAAATAAAGGCAGCGATTGGGTGAAACACTCGATTGATGACAGTTGGTCGCAAGCTCACGCGATGACCAACATTGACCTCGACGGCGACGGCAAGCGCGATCTCGTGACGGGCAAGCGTTACCTCGCGCACGACACTGACCCCGGCGCTTATGAACCGCTCGGCTTGTATTGGTATCGCCTCAACGCCGATGCGACTTACACCAAACACGTGATTGATTTCGGCGGCAAAGTCGGCGGCGGCATGCAATTGCCGGTGGTTGATGTGGATGGCGATGGCGATCTCGACGTCGTCGCGCCCGGCAAATCAGGCTTGTATCTATTCGAGCAAATCAATCCGGCTCGGCAGAAAGGCAAATGAGTCAGGCAGGTTTTGCTTTTGAGAAGACAGTATCAATCCGGCTTAACAGCCAGGCCGTCAGCAGCAGCAACAAGACCGCCGCGATGAAAACCAGCGTACCCGAAAAGTTATGGAGAAAGCCTTCGGCCATGCTTTCTCCATAACGATGGGCGAGCAATCCCGTCCCGGTCACGCGCGCAGCATTCGTCACGACGGCAATGGGCGCGACAGCCAAAACTAAAACGATTCGTCGCCACCAACTACGTTCAAAGAAATAGGCATACACAATCGCCAGCGTGAGCAGCGTCATCAACGAACGAATGCCGCTGCACGCTTCGACGACTTGTAATTTCATGTTCACGAGTTCGATGACGTTGCCTTCGCGCAAAGCGGGGACGCCACAGGCACGAATCGCGCGCGTCGCCCAATCGGAAGCCAGCAACTGCAACCGAAACGCCAGCGGATTGAAAAGCAAAGAAGGGATAGGAATCGCCAGCAACAACAGTCCGAGCGAAAAAGCACAGACGCGCAACCATTGCCAGCCACCGAAATAAAGCGTGATGCCAACTAACGACAAACACAGCGACAGGCGCGCGGCATAAAGTTCGCCGCTCAGGATTCCCGCCCAAAGCAACAACACCGCGAACAGCAGCACCGCCCCGCCGATCAACCAACGCGGCGCGAGCGGCAATGAGGCCAATGTTGCGCGCTGCGCCCACAGCGCATATCCGCTGATGAACGGAATCAAACAGCCGTGCGAATAGTTTTCATCTACGCGCCAATCGTCCACGAGACGGCGGATTACGTCGTGATAAAGCCAGAGCCACGCGAGCGCGAGGGCAATCAACATCACGTATTTTTTGTTGCGAAAAAGAAGCTGCACGCCGGGCAAAGTAACAGAAGTTATGAGAATTGGCAGCCGCCGCGCTCCCATGCGAACAGTAAAGGATTCGTAATGTTTAGGTATCTGCTCCACTCCAACGAGCAAGGTGCAAATAAAATTGCTCCCAAAAATTCCGCAGCATCCCGCCTTTGATTCCCCTTTACCCCCACGCGAAAAAACAAAGATCGCGCCTTGCCACCAATTCAAGTTAAACGAAAGACTGTGCGTAAGTTGGCGCGGCGAAGCTAGCCCTTGTCTCACGCCGCGAACGCCAGTAGGTAAATTTTGCCTATTTCCTAGCTGGATGGTGTGTGGTACTCATGGCTTGTGCCCGGTTCCCCTAAGCCCATAAAGAGCCCAGTACCCAATTAATAATAAGAGTAGGCAGATTCCATTCAAGTTTTGACAAGCTGATTCCTGATCGAAACCGCAGTCGCAGATTGCGGTGCGCTCTAAAAAGGATTTCCCAAGCGTATAACACCTGCCATCCCGGTTGACCGTACCCCATTGCGGTTTAGGTGTTCGCGTTCTCACATCCTGATCAGCTTGCCGTTGTCTCGGCTGCTTGCTTACTCCCTTACCCAACCTGTAATGCCCCGGATTGATCCTTGTTTCTGCTCGTAGGATTGGTGCCGCGCTATGAAATCTTCCGTGATAGGCGTGATCGGGGTAAGTGTGCGTGCGACTGAACATCGTCGCCGTCCTTATGCCTGTGAGCTTCAGCAATACAACTCATTTTTTTTCGCACACGTGCGTCGGTTAGCATGGGGCGTGTCCCCATTGTGCCGTTCAACTTTCGTGCGAACTTGTCTGCTTTTCTGTGCCGTGAGCCTGCTGTTGGCTGGCTTGCCGGGCACTTCGCCGCTGCCTGTCTCGCAAGCGCAAACTCAAGCCACGCCTCCGCCGCTGCGCATTCCGCTGGTCGTCAGCGCCGAACGCGCTACGCTGCCCGTCACCGTCGGCGTACCGATTGCCGAATCCTCTAACGTCGCTGATGCAAACGTGCTGGGCATCGTCAGCGCGAACCCCAACGCGAATGATGACGCCGTGCCTTCGCAAATGCGTGTGCTGGCGCGTTGGCGCGGGCCTGCGACCGATGCCAGCAAGTTGGTTAAGTGGGTACTCGTTGATTTCAAACCCACGCTGGCCGGGACTTATTACCTGACGCGCACGGCGCAATCCGTGCCCGCGAATATGGCACTCGTCCGTTCAGAAAGCGCCGCCAGCATCCGCTTGAAAAACTCGCAACTCGAAATCGAACTGCCCAAAACCGGCGCCGAACTGGTGCGCAGTTTCAAGCTCGGCGAATCTGAAATGTTGCGCGCGCCGATCACGCTCGCGGTTGAAGCGCCCAGCGCCGCCCTCATCACACGCATTGACAGCGTCACGACGCGCTTGACCGTGGCTGACGCCAGTGTGTTCCGCAAAGACAACACCTTGAAGTTCGTCTTTAACGATACGCTCAAGTGGACGGCGGATGCAGGATCGAAACGTCTCGTGACAATTGCGACAGATTATATTGCCGGGCATCGTTACGTGATTGACGACGGCATTGCGGCCAAGCGCGAAGAGTTCGTCATCGAATCAATCGCCTCACCGCAAGACAACCGCATCGTCACGCCGTTGACCAGACGCCACGAAGCGGGCGCGAAAATCCGCGACCTGACCATCGAGAACGAAACCGTCACCGTACGCAGCATCAGCGACCAAACCGTAAATTTCACGGCGGCGCTGGCGAACGTGCATGCCAAAGGCGAAAAGATGTATGTCGTCGCCAACGGCCTGTCGCAAAATCAAAACGCCACGATGACGCTCACCGGCACGCGCGTCGAAGAGTTCAACGCCTTGCGCGCTGTCGTGCGGCAAGACGGCTTTCTGACAGTGAATAGCCAGCGGCTTTTTTCCAAGCTTGATTTCGTAGTGCGCTATTACGTTTATGCCGACCAACCTTTCGTGCGCGTACGCGTGCAAACGATCAACAACGGTGTTTACGGCTTTGGCGCAGACAGGCTCAACAAAGCGCCATTCGCGCAACACCTGTTGTTGCGCAGCCTTTCCGCCCTGATTCCAACCAATGCCACCGGCAACAGCACCGTGCAAGCCTTAACTGCCAGCGAAGCTCGCACCATCATTCAGAGCAGGCAGAATGGGCAGAACGGACAATCCGGCGCAACGCTCAGTGTCGGCAGCGGCGCGAGTGCCTTTGAACTCGGCGTGCCTGAGTTTGCCGAAAACTATCCGAAATGCATTAAGAGCACTTCCAGCGGTTTGCGTTTCGACTTGCTGCCGAACCTCGGCGCAAGCGAAGCCGAATACGTGTTTGACGGAGCGCGTGCCAAGACGACTGATTTTTATCTGGGCCGTTCGGTCAACGAAGCGCAACGCCTGACCACCGGCCTCGGCGCGAAAGTTGACGCGGCACACGTGGCGCGCACGGGCGCGGTGCGTCCGGCCATGGTTGAGAAACGCAACTGGTCGCAACCAAGTGCGCAAAGCCTTGGTGCTAACGCCGAAATGACCGAAGCCGCCGCGCGTTACGAACAGATGATGGCGAGCGCCTATGACCTGGCTTCGTGTTACGGCACGCGTCCGCAATCCATGTTCGAATATCGCAACAGCACTGAGTTCGGCGAACAACTGGGCTGGCGTAACTTCGGCGATCTGGGCTGGGGTGATGGATACGCAAATTTGCATTACGACCTGCCGTTTCTGATGTTGCGCGAATACCTGCGCACCGGCGACGCGCGCGCCTTTCAACTCGGCAACGATCAAGCGCGTTATCTGGCGAACTGGGGCGTGCATCACAGCGAAGATTTCGGCGATGAAGTCGGCAACGTGAACTTTCGCGGCATGAGTTTTTATGAGAAAGGCGATCACGGCAGTTACAGCGAACCCAAGCCGAGCCACATGTGGGTCGAAGGCATGTGGTTGCACTGGGCGCTGACCGGCGACGAAACCAGCCGCGAGTCGGCGCTCGCGGGCAGCGATGCCTTCAAGCGCATGGGTTTCACGTTCGACAACGCACTGAGTTGGAACGAACCGCGCTGGGTCGGGTGGCCGATTCTCGGCTTGATGGCCGCGTGGCGTTACACCGGCGAGATGGATTATCTGGCGAAAGCCCGCGACAACACTTATCTGATGGTGCAAGCCGAAGAAGTCGCCGGACGCAAAGGTTATTTCATCGCCACTGGCGTTGAGTGGGCCAACAAAGTCGTGCAGCCCTGGGTGTGGACGGGTTACGCCCAACAAGGCCCGATTGAATTCTGGCGCGAAACGCAAGACCAGCGCGTCGCGCAATATCTGGTCCGCGTCGCTGATTGGTTCGTCGGCGATGCCACGCCCAACAACCGTCCCCTCGCAGGCGGCGTGTTGCAAGCCGACGGAAAGTATCTGCCGCTGGCGACTTCTTACTTTTGGGAACCCGGCAAAACCAATGACGACCGTGGCGTACTCAGTGGCGGCATGGGTTTGCAAGTGCTGGTCGCCGCCGCGCGCATCACCAACCGACAAGACCTGTGGGCTAAGTCTTCGCAACTCTTCCGTGACACGGTGTTTTTCCGCGATCTGGGTTACGGCCCGATGACACCGACCACGCGCGCGACGATCAGTTTTCGCTCGGCTCAATACACGAGTTCTTCGACCAAGGTTTACGGACAAACCGCGTTGACCGCCAACGATTACCTACCAGAATTGTTAGGCGCAGTTGTCTTGCCGCGTACCGGCGTGACGATTCCGCCGTCTGCCGTACCTTCGCCCACGCCGCCGAATCTGGGTGGCGGCGGAGGCGAGACTCCACCGCCGCCGACGAACGCAGCGATTCCGCCGTTCATCACCGGCCCCAAAACCGATGGACTCATCAACGCCGTGTTGAAAAAACCGGCGACCGCTTCGAGCGTGAAAGGTTACCCCGACGTAACGGGCGATCCGGCTTCAGGCAACGACGGCCTGATACGCAGCGGCTCCCGCATTTCGCTGTGGCATTCAGCCGTCAACACCGGCAACCTCGAATGGTGGCAAGTTGATTTGCAAACCCAACAACGGCTGATGGCCTTTGAACTCACCTTCCGTCCCGACGTGGATCAACCCGTCTGTCGTCGCAACTTTGAAATTCTCGGTTCCAACGATCCGACCTTTGCCACCGCCGTCATTCTGGCTTCGCGCGGTGAACAGCCCGTGCCTTTCGGCAAACCGTTCAAGGTGGGAGTGCGCGACAAAAACAAGTTTCGTTACTTGCGCGTACGCAAAAACAAAGTCGAACGCGATGCTTCGAACCAACAGTTTTTCAATCTGGTCGAAGTCAAAGCCTTCGTGCGCCCCACGCCGCCGCCGCCGGCCGCTTTGGATACGTCAATGTCCAGCCTGACGAACGTCGCGCTCAATCGCATTGCTACGTCATCCACTTTTCAAGCCTGGGCCGATGTCACCGGCGAAGACCGCACCGCCAACGACGGCTTGATTCAAGTGGCAAGCAAGGCTTCGGCCTGGCATTCAGAATCAAACACCGGACAGCTCGAATGGGTGCAGGTAGATTTAGGACAACCCTATCGCGTCAAAGCCGTAGAAACGCTCGCCCGCCAAGACATAGATCAACCGCTCGCCCGCCGCAACTTTGTCGTACTCGGTTCAACCAACGACAAGTTCGATAATCCAGTCGTGCTGGCAATGCGCGACGATGTGCCGTTCGCTTTCGGCGAAGCGTGGATGGCAACGGTTACGAACACCAATCTCTATCGCTACATTCGCGTGATGAAAACCGATTGGGACGATGTGGACGCTTCAGGCCAGCAGTTTTTCAACGTCGCCGAAGTGCGCGTTTACGCCGACCTGAACGTGCAAACGCCGACCGCACTGACCGCACTGACCGATCAGCCCCTGAAAGTCGGCCAGTCATACAGCGTACTCATCAAAAAAACCGACGAGCAAAATCGCGTGTTGACGCTCACCGCTACCGGCGTACCCGAAAACGCCGTATGGGATGCCACGCGCGGCTTTTTCAGCTTCACGCCGCATTCCGGCCAGACGGGTCGAATGTATCCCATCTATTTCACCGGCACGGCCACGGGCGTCGCGCCCCGCACCGTTCGCACAGACATCGTCGTGACCTATGACGGCACGCCCAGCGTCGTGCTGACCGCGCCGACCATCACGACGGCGATGGTCGCCGGACAACCTGTCAGCGTACGTTGGGCAATCTCGCCCAGCAGCGCCACGCCGGTGCGTTATCGCGTTTTTCTTTCTGCCGACAGCGGACAAACCTTCATCTTCCTCGGCGAAGCCTCTGGCAACACCGGCCTTTATCGTTGGAACATCCCGCTCAATTATCCGGTCAACACGCCGTTGCGATTTATGGTGCAGGCGCTCGACGCCAGCAACCGCGTCGGTTTGGATTACAACAAACAAGACTTGCGCGTCGGGCCTCCGCAAACGGCGTCGAACTGATTTACCGGCTCAATACCTCGTTCGCTCCCTGCAACAAGACGAAAGGCGCAAGCAGATGTTTTATCTGCTTGCGCCTTTTAGCTTTCTACAAATTTTGCTCCCTGTTCGGCGACGCCCTGACATAACAACGCGAACTCCACCAATAGCGTTGTGAACACGAGCCGGACAGGGCGGGGCGCTCTCACGGGTTTTTATTTTTTAGTGAATAGTTGCGACATGCGGTTGCAGTCACTGTTGTTTTGAGCGTTTTTTTGCAAGCTTTTGAGTTGCTTTCTGATTCGGCTCAATCTTTTTTCGATAGTTAAATTCAGTACCGCGATTTATGCCAAGTAAGGAGGATTGCTCCTTTTTATTTGGAGTACGTTTCTGGGCTTGTCGCATCAGGAAAAGTTTGAGCGCGTCTTTATGGGTATTAAAATTGAGGTCCTTTTCATCTGCCCCAATGACGAACCCTTGGTTCTTTAGATCGTTAAATCGCTGAACTATGTCATCGGCAAATTGTATTACGGCGCGGTTATCGAAGAGCGTTTTTAAACCGCGCCATCGTGCTATGTAGCGTTCAGCTTCGGGCAAATTACTTTCTGCCAAATAGCTATGAGCGATATTGAGCAACGCGACTGCCTCAAATTTGATAGCGGGGCTTTCGGGTGATGATAATGTCTTGTCTGAGCGTTGCAGGCGAAGCACTTTTTCCATTACTTCTCTGGACTCACGGAGAAACTGCCGTCCAATTTGATCCTTCCCATCACGCACAGCTACAGTGCCAGCACGTTCAAGTGCTTTACCAAGTGTCAATAAAACCTCCGGCTTGCAAGCAATGAGTTCTTTTGACTCGCTGTGGACTAACGCCTCTCTGGCGGTGTTGATGGCGTCTTGATACTTGTCTCGATGGCGTTCAATTCGTGACCTTAACGTAAGGCCATAACAAAGCCATTCATCATCATCATATTGACCTGCAAATTCTATGACTTTTTTAGCCTCTTCATAGGATCGCACGAAGTCATTCATGTACAAATAAGTTAATCCTAGCTGAAAACTAGCGCGGGCAGAATAGCGTTCGTGGCCCAAGTCTTGAAAAACGGATTTCGCCGCTTTGAGTTTTTCGATCACTTCACCTAAATCATTCTGAACCTGCTTCATATCTTGGCTTTCTTTTTTGACTCTTCCAATCAGATAACGCTGAATCGAAGCCTCAAGCAAAGTAAGGTATGTTTTATTAATGTCTTCATCACGTACGAACAGCAAGAGGGACTTTGCCGTCATGATGTCGCGGTACAAAACAGCCTTTAATTGATAGCCCTCTCGAAATCCTAGATACCCGTAGCCCAAGCCAATGCAAATAGCCGTTCGATAAAGTGCAAAGCGATGCTCAATCCGCAATTGCTCGGGACTGTCAGCTAATTCTTTAATCTTGCGAATACGACGAGCTTGATGATAGTTGATTGCCTTAGCGAAATATTCTTGCGCCTCTGGCAACCCTAGTTGTGTAGCTGCTTTCCCAAGATATTCAAAAACACCTCCCAATGTGCCATCTGAAGCACAAATTGACTGGTTCGTTTCAGGATCGTTGAGCCCGTGAACGTGGCTTAAGATTTCTTGCAAATGTAGGGTACGGTCTCGGAATTCCTGATAACGATGACTGCGATAATATTGAGCTACCAAGAAAGATAAAGCGTATCGGCACTTGCCACGTATCAACTGAAGGTCGCTGCGTTGGGCGGCGTTAGTCAGTTTAACTTGGTCTAGTTTGCTTAACTCATCCAAAACGGCCTCGCCTTCGGGAACGACGTCTTTTGCTTCTTTTGTTTGACCGAAAGAATAAAGAATTTCAGACAAACTGCCGCATAGGTTGAAGTAAAAATACTGATCGTCTGGTGAAGTGGTCAAGCTGTCTTTTAGATTTGCTTCACTGATCCGTTGCTTCAACTTTAGCGATTTACCAAGCAGCGTTGGTAAAAACTGCCCCTGTTTCGCTGCTTTTTTAACCTCCGCATAGTCTTTTTCGATTTGCTCCCGACCTACGCTTTTCTTCGGCATGCCCTTTGACTTTGGTGTCTTCTCTATTTTTTTTGCCATGACTATCCCCATCTAATGACTGTCGTTATTGAGATCGCCTGCTTCATTTATCGGATGAGAAAAAAGAAGAGGCTGCGAAAATTACAATGACTAAAACGGTTTTCGCGTTGCGAGTGAATACATCACCTCTCATAGAATATCAATAAAACTTGAGGCTTACGGGATTTGTGTGGTGAAAATTCACAAAAGACGAGGCTGTTGGAAAATTCAACATTGATGTTGAATTCGGCATTTAGAACTTTTTGCGCTGACTGGAATAGTTGAATGCTGTCGCGGACTATCGTCGCAGAATCTTAGCCTTGGCGAGTCACCTACAACCGAATCAGGTTTGTTAAATTGGGAAGCAGAGCTGTAGGGCCAAGAGATCAATGAAGATGTAGTGATGGTTCAGATCTTTTATTTAGGCTGTTATAGGAAATGAGCCGATGGTTTAAGTTCTGACTGCTTTTCGCGGTCAGACGTTAATTCGGTTCAATTGCTTAACGGCTAGCGGGAGGGCGTATGTTTATCAAATCCGGGTCTTTCGTTTCCAAGTTAATTCAAGGTGCGCCAGTCTTTTTCCAGCGGCTGGCGGGTTTCGATTCAGCAAAACTGAAACAATGCGAAACCAGCGAGCAAACCGAAGCCACGCAGCTTGGAGTATCCATGATTCCTGCCAGCGGCTTGGCTGGGTTCGCAGCGGCATTCTTTGTCTATATAGCTACGGGCAGCGTGATTGTAGCCGTCGTCGCATTCATTGCCTCAGTGTGCATAACGCTCATCACTGATCGTTCGATCTTGATGGCTGTCGCGTCGGCAGGTGAAGCATCAAAACATAAATACAAACAGTTTCTGCTGGGCTGCTGCCGTATCCTGCTTTCGTTTTGCCTCAGTTCTTTGACGAGTTCGGCGATCACTCAATACCTCACGAGAGATGAGATAACGGCTGAACTTGATGCCGTGGACAATGAGGCTGCTCAGAAGGCTCGTGCTTTTGCTGAACAGAGCGTCGCGGCACAAGCCAATCGTCTGCCGAGTCGCAAACACGAGATCGAAGCCGACTTGAAATTTCTCCGCCAAAGGTTCGATGAGAAAGACAACGAAGCCATCAAGGAACACGCTGGGAAGGCAATCAGCAAGGAAGCAGGGCCAGGGAAGCTTTGGCGCGAAAAACGCCAAGCGGCAGAGAAGGCCGAATTTGAGTATGTCGAGGCGCGCAAGCGTTACGAGGCTGAACTGAGTGACATTGACACTCAACTCAAAACGTTTCGCGCGCAAGCCGACCAAGTCTCAACTGAGGCTGCACGACTAAGCAAATTGTCGCGGGGCAGCTTGTCTAAACAGAAAGCCTTGATGCGTCTTGTCAAAAGTGACTTTGGCGCGCTGACCTATTACGTCACCATTGTGCTGATTTTGAGTTTAGTCGAGCTGTTACCATTGATTGGCGCTGGTATCTCTGACCTTGCGGGTTACCGAACGCTGATCGGCGCAGCGAAGGAACCATCCCACGAGCGCGGCGAGCGCATCGCCAATGCCCGCCGTGCTAGAGAACACGTCGACTTCTTACGCGAGCAGGCTAAAAAACTCATTCGCAGCAAGATCGCCCAGTTAGTCGCAGCCGTTGCCAAAAACACAGAAGGCAGGTTAGCCGAAGACGAAAAGGCGTTGGTCGCCCAAGTCAGCAAGCACTCAATTGCAAAGTTGTCGGCGTATATGGAGATTTTGAATGTTGACGACGCACAGCAACAGGTCCCCATTTCTGTTACGCCCGTGAGCGACCAAAACGAACGTCCGGCAGAACCCGCGCCTTCTGCAACACCCACGAGCGACCAAAACGAGCAGCCTACAGAACTAGCGCCTGCTGCCGAAGATCAGTTGCTACACGTTGTATTAATCGAAGATGACTTACAGAACAAGTCATGGAGCTTTTCGCTTTACTTACGCAACCCCAACTTGAGTTTGCTACGCGATTTCACTGGAAAGCTGTTCAGCGAAGCGCAGCAACGGCTACCGCCCGAGCAACGGCTGCCGTTCCCTTTCACCCAGGACAATCTGCTTTTCTTCAACAGCGCCGACGATTTTTTGGTGCCGGGGGACTTGTTCCCACAGCTACGGGCAGATCGTGTCGTACGTATTCGGCAAAATGGAGGTTATAGCAATGCGATTCACTAAAACTATTTTGGCTCGCTTTTTGTTACGGCGGAACGCCGTCGCGCTATTCTCAATGTTTCTCTTGTTGCTCGTCACATTAGCGTTGATGTTCACCGTCATCGGCGTGTTCGCGCTGGATCGGTTCAGCCGCTTGAATTTTGTCGAAGGCGCATTGTTCAGCGGAACGGCGTTGATCGCGCTCGGCGGCGGTGTGCTGATTCGTCAATATTGGGCGACGCGGCGCGCAACGTCTTCGCCAAAGATCGTTACAGCTACGGGCGAAGACACGGACGCGATAGCACGCCCTTCCCTTGCAGCAATGAAGGTGAAGGCGTCGGAACCGCTGATTCTTGCCATCGCCTTTGGCCCGCTGCTTCATGAGATTTATCGCGCACCTGCTCCTAAAACTAATTCCATTACGGAGGTGAACCATGATGATCAAGATTCAACACAACTGCGGCTTGCTGCGTAGCCGCAAGGTAAGCAATGCCTTTCATCTCGCCATCGTTATCACGATGGCGGCAACCCTCACCGTAATGCTGTTGATGTGGCGCAGCTACCGATCAGCTTTGCGCGTGATTGAGGCGGCTGATTTGTCCGTACACGATACGAGCGGCATAACTATCAACGCTGCGCCGAAACGCATAGCGCAAGGTCAGTCGCTGACCCGCGACGAATTGGTTAGTCACTTGCAGGCGGCTGGTTATGTTGGAGGAACAAGCCAGCGTGAACCGGGAGCCTATTTGGTCGAGCGCGACGCCTTGCATGTTACGCCCCGGCAAAGTTGGCATAAGCCTGTCACAGTTCGTTTTGCTGGCAACCGTATTGCGTCCTTGCTAAGACTTGAGCCAGACACATTGACAGCGATTTCAATTGGCGAAGTGTGGTTGGAACCGGAACCGATTGGCGCATACATCACGACGATTACACCCACCAAACAAAAGGAAGATTTTGTGCGACGCCGTGTCGTTCAATGGTCTGAGCTTGAGGATACGGCGCTATTCTGGGCTGTTGTGGCTGGTGAAGACCATGAATTTTGGAAGCAACATAAAGGCGTCAATCTGAAACGCGTCGTGGCAGCCACTGCTGGGAACCTGATGGGAGGAAAGCGGTCTGGAGCATCAACCCTAACGATGGAATTAGTGCGCAACGCTGTAACCTTGAACCGCCAACGCTTGCTTGATCGAAAAATCCAGGAGTTTTATTTGGCAGCAGCGATGGAGTCGCTTCACTCGAAGGAGCATATTTTTACGATGTGGGCGAACCACGCGCCTTTCGGTTCTTATGGCATCGTGCAACTGCTTGGGGTCGGCGCTGCGAGCGAAGCGTTGTTTGGCAAAAGCGTTCGTGAGTTGGATGACGCGGAAGCTGCAACGCTGGCGGCGATGTTGCCGATGCCCAACACATACTTAGAACAAGTGAAGGCAGGCAAACCGGATAAGTTACTCGCAGAGCGCAATCGCATACTCAATAAAATGCGACAGTTATGGTCGGAGCGTTTTTTAGCCGACGCCATTGCCGCAGCCAAGCAAACGCCAATCAAATTTTTGCCGCAGTCGGTTTACGAAGCGAAGCCGATTGACGTCTTGATGCGCCCGTTAATTGACAGCTACCTCAAAAAGGAATTGGAGACTTACAAAGTCAAGCAGCAACTAAAATCGGCAGAAGCCTCCAGGTTAGTTGTCGAAACGAACTTCGATGCAGACCTGATGCGTGAAACTTATCGCATCATCAGTCAGAAGCTGCCCAAATTGGAGATCAAATTTCCGCCGCCGGGCAACCGCCCTGGTAACCGCATGCTGGCGACTATTGCGGTGATTGACACGCAAGGACACATCGTCTCGCTGATGGGTGGAGCAGGTGGTAAGGACTCAGCGCAATATGCCAATCAAGCGATCTTTAATCGCTTACAGCCGGCCTCAATCATTAAGGCCTTGTGGTTAGCTTCGGCGATCGAGCAGGGCATTCGCTTGCCCAATGGCGAGTCGCTCACTCCGACAACAATGACGGCGTTTCTCGAGGAGAAGGCAAACCGGTTAGAAACTCACCGGTTTCGCTATTGGTTGGCACGCTCGAATGACGAGTGTGCGGATTGGCTTTTTAGACAAATCCGCTTGGATGCTTGCGCGCTCTACAACCAGTTGACCGGCGCAAGCATGCAAACGCCGACACCCAAGATGGCAATTGGTTTGACGGACGGACTCGAACTGACCGCGTTGCGCGCAGCCTCGGCTTATTCGGTTTTTGCTAACCGTGGTTTGCTGACGGAGCCTACCGCCATCGGTCGCATCTATCTCGACGGCAAGGAGCAGCCGCTTGATCGTCCGGTCAGCCAACGTGTCTTTAGCGAAGAAACAGCTTTTCTCGTGAGTCAAACGCTGCGCGCTGTAGTTGGTCATGGCGTAGATGGTGCTTATGGCACGGCAGCCAACGCCTTGAGAGATGCAGGGCTGCCTAAAGATGCCGCGCTGTTTGGGAAAACCGGCTCAGGTCCGGCGGGAACGTTTTTCATTTCTGCCTCGCCGAAATGCGCGATCTCGGTGCAAGTCGGATACCAATACTCAGGCGGGGTTGATCATCGCGCAGAGTTGACGGCGGCTAAGACTGCATTGCCTTTGTGGGTTGAGGTCGTAAAAGCCATGCGACGTCTGAGGCCAGACTTGCTCGCAGGCCAGTTCGAAGTTCCCGGCAACCTTGTCACAAAGCAAATCAATCTCGCTGACGGTTGCTTATATGACGGCCCGGGCAGTTCGCGCGAGTACTTCATGAAAGGAACAGAACCGAGCTGTGTTTCACCAGCGTCAATTGCCCGCGCGCGCGCCAAAAAACCGTAGCAACTTGGCGAGTTTGAAAACATTTTGCTTAAAACGATGAAAGTGAGGGGATATGCAAAAACTAGTTACCTGGACGATTCTTACCTTGGCGCTGTTAGCGGGCTGGGATTTTTACCAACGTCGGGAAAAACGTGCCATTTTGGGTCCCGGTTACGAACTGCGGCATGGACAACTAATTAAAGTCAGACTGATACAAGACTTTTTAGTGAACTCCGCGATGGTCGACAGCGACATTAAGTTTCGGGTTTTCCCAGAAACATCGCTCGGCTCGACTGCCATCGGGGATGGTATTTTGACGGATGCCCTGCTGGTCGCCCGTGTAGTGAAACAGGGGCATTCGCAGACGCTGGCTCACCAAAGTGTGATCTTTGAATTCCGCGAGGTTCGCTTGCCTGGCGGACAACGTGTCAATTTCAAAGGGTCTATTTATAGCCCGGATGACCCTGCGCATATGGGAGAAGCCCCAATCATTGGTAGTTTTGTCGGCATGGAATATGGGCCAATCGGAATTGTCGGCGGTTTTTTGCTCGGAACCGTGTTGCCGCATTACTACGGCCAGCGTTATGCCGCCCCCCAATGTTATGCGGTTCGTGATGTAAAGGTGAGTGAAGATATTCTGATCAAAGTTCATTATGCCGATTACATCCCTTTCAAACTCCGTCCCACGACGACGGCACAAACAAACAAGGAGTTTTGACACTTATGAAGACAACCTACTTGAATATGGCAGGCGCAGTTTTGTGCGTTTTGCTGTTGGTAAATTTGGCTGAAAGCCAAACGATTGACTCAGGCAAGAAACCTGGGAGTGCTAAGAAATCTGGCGGAAGTGGCCCAGCGCCGCCGCCTGGAGGCTCACAACCCCCAGGCGGCGGCTCTGATGGGTCTGGAAAAAAGAAGGGGGCGGGCAGCGACATTGGCGGGGCTAACAAACGAGATAGTTGGCGCAAAGATATTAATGATTCCAACAAACATAAGTTGGTGGTCAATAAATCCGATGTTAAGAAAGCCAGAGATGCCGACCCGCGACGATTGCGCCAACGTGACCCACGCAGGTCACGGCGCGGTGAGCGTAAATCACGATATGATTGGAAGATACGCGAGGCTCGCCCTCGCCCTCTTTTGCTGCCTTAATGGGTGAAGACTCGCGGTGGCCTGAGTGATCGGCTGCTTGCAGGTCAGACTTGATTCGTTTGAGAGGAGTAACTGGTATGGGACGCCTATTCTGCTTGTTGTTGCTGCCTTTTTTGACTTATGGGTTTGTCATCGAGTGGCTGAAATTGTTGACCCATTTTCAGCCTACGCTGGCTTGGCGCTATTTTACCTTTGGCGGATGCTTGTTTGCGCTGTCATGGTGCGTATATCGAGAACGCATGTCGTTCTTTCTTACGCTTGAACACGAACTTACCCACGCTATTGCTGGGATGCTTTGTTTCAAAGCCCCCACCAGTTTGTCAGTGGCAAGCAACGGCGGCGAGGTTAGTTTAACGGGCAGCAATTGGTTTATTCAGCTTGCTCCATATTTTCTGCCGCCGTTTCAGTATGTGGCACTTGGCCTTACCGCCATCATTTCTCCTTCGCATCGTTCTTTTGGGATGCTCGTGCTGGGAGCCACAACAGCATTTCACATTTTCTCGACGATGAAAGAAACTAATTTTGGGCAACCGGATATTCAAAGGGCAGGGCCAATTTTTAGTATGCTGGTGATTCCCGTTGGAAATTTAATTTTTGTAGGCGGCATTTTGGCTTTTGTTTCTGGCTGCTTCCCCAACTACTGGATGAGAGGTTTAGAAACCGCACTGTCATTGGGGTTACAACTCAGCCAACTTGCGCTCAACGCAGCACTGACGCAGCAATAAATGGGGGGCAAAAACAGGCGTTCAATAAAGACCTTGAACCTTTGTTCCGTTGCCCCTTCGTATTGAAAATGGCTCCCGTCGGCTTAACGTTCCAAGTCGTTCAAGCACCGTTCCAGAAGCTATGAGGCGAATCAGCTTGGCCTCTTCGTTCGTTCAGTCACGTCGTACACGTCGGGCCTCCGCAAACAAACGGCGTCGAACTGACTTACCGGCTCAATACCTCGTTTGCTCCCTGCAACAAATACGAAAGGCGCAAGCAGATGATTTATCTGCTTGCGCCTTTTGGTTTTTAGGAGTCAGGAGACAGGAGACAGGAGCAACAAAGTGCCTCCGCCAACCATTCAGTGCGTCGCAAGCAAATGCTGCGTGACATTTTTCATCCTGACTCCTGACTCCTGACTCCTGACTCCTGTCTCCTGTCTCTCAACAGTTATCGTTGCACTGGCGCAATCGGTTCGCCCGCTTTGATCGGAGCCGCGCCGCTTTCAGCCACTTGTTTATTCAGGTTAGGCACTTCTTCCTGAATGATTTTATTCGCTTGTTCGATCAACGCAGCCAGTTGCTTTGACAGCGCGTCGAGCTGTTCGCGGTGACGCGGTGCGACGGGTTCGGTGTAACCATCGAGCGCCGAAAAGATTTGGCTCAAGCGCGACAACACCGGCGGCATCAGCGGCTGTTCTGTCGGCCCCGCGTTTTCAGAAAACAGGTCGCGGTTGACCGAAGCCATCACCAGCTTTTGCGTATTGCTGATTTGCGCCATCAAGGTTTCGGCGGATTTGAGCAAGGCTTCAGGCGGAGTTGGTTGTTTCTTGAGATTGTCTTGCAGGGCTTTTAGCTCAGTATTGATCGTAGCCAGCCGACGACTGGTTTCAAACGCAGACTTTTGCAGCCGATTGATCGCTTGCATCGTTTGCAGCCGCGACAAGTAATCAGCCGGTGCAAGTTGAATACGCGGATCATCCGTCACCTTGAGCGGCTTGCTGAATTCTTTGCCGTCCACCGTCAGCTTCACTACGTAATCGCCCGGCATGACGCGCGGCGCACGTGCCAGACCGAAGCCTCCGCCGCCCCCCATGCCTGCCATTGCCATCACACTTGAACTCGGAGCCGCTGACGGCGCGCGTTCGCCGGTGATGCCGGTCATTTGCACGGGTGTAGTGAAGCGAAAATCCCACACGACTCGTTGCACGCCAATGTCGTTGGCGAGTTTGTATTCGCGCACGACATTGCCTTGCTGGTCGGTGATGGTGAGCTTCGGTTCTTCTTTGGCTTTGGCGCGCAGGTAATAACCAATCAGCGCGCCATAAGCCGGATTGGGCGCGACATAAAGTTTATTGCCCGTGCTGCCTTTGTGGCTGTTGAGACGCCACATCGTCGCGGGCTGCAAATCAAACAACTGTGCATCCATTGCCAACGCAGCTTCACTCATCTGTTCGAGCGCGGTCAGGTCGTCGAGAATCCAGATGCCGCGTCCGTGCGTAGCGAGTATCAAATCATTTTCGCGCGGATGAATCGCAATGTCGTCAACCGGCACAGTAGGCAAATTGTTTTTGAGTTGCCACCACGAAGCGCCGCGATTAGGGCTTACCCACAAGCCGAATTCCGTACCGACCAATAACAGGTTCGCGTTGCGCGAATGCTCACGAATCACATTCGCCGGATGCGGCAGGTTGTTCGCAAGCGCCTGCCACGTAACGCCGAAATCTTCGGTGGCGAAAACATACGGCTTGAAATCGTTGTTGCGATGTCCGTCAAAGGTCACATAAGCGCGGCCTTCTTTCGCCGACGAAGCGACAACACGTGTGACGTAAGTGTTCGCGGGTACGCCCGTGAACTTATCAGTCACGTTTTGCCACGTCTTGCCGTTGTCGCGCGTGACTTGCACATTGCCATCGTCGGTGCCAATCCAGATAACGCCTTCTTTCGTGGGCGATTCAGACACGGTGACGATGTGTCCGTAATTGTCTTGTCCGTCGTGGCCTGACAGCACGTTGGGTTTGATCGTCGCGCCGAGAATCGGCAACGTGTTGCGATCAAGGTTTTTTGTCAGGTCGGGCGAAATCGTTCCCCACGTGTCGCCACGATCATTCGAGATAAACAAACGATTGCCGCCGAGCATCAGCTTGCGGTTATTGTGCGGCGAAATATGAATCGGCGAGTTCCAGTCAAAACGATAACGCTGTTCGGGGGCAATGCCGTCGGGCGCTTGCGGCTTGATGAATTTGCTTTCGCTCGTCGCCGTATTTAACCGCAGCACGTTGCCGTTTTGCGATTCGACGTAAACCGTCGTCGGATCGTTGGGGTCTACTTGCGCGTAAAAACCATCACCACCGCCAACCTTGATCCATTCGTCATTCGTCACGCCGAGCGCGGTCAACGTAGCCGACGGCGCGCCCCACGTGCCGTTGTCCTGCAACCCGCCGTAAACCCAATACGGCTTGCGCATGTCGAAACCGACTTCATAAAACTGCGCGAGCGGAATCGTGTTGACGTAATCCCACGTTTTGCTCTTGTCGTAGCTGAAATGAATGCCGCCGTCGCTGCCTGCGATCAAATGATTCGGATTGGCCGGATTGATCCACAGCGCGTGATAGTCGCCGTGAATCGGCATGAAGCGATTGTTCGCAAACGTCTTGCCGCCGTTGTCTGACACGTACCAGCCCGCGCCCAACACATAAATGCGCTGATCGTTCGTCGGGTCAATGCGAATCTGGCTGTAATACGCCGGGCGCGGATTGGTGTCTGACATCTTCACCCACTTCGCGCCTTTGTCGTCGCTGCGATAAGTGCCGCCCGCCGTCGCGTGTTCATAAGTGACGTAAACGACTTTTGAATCTTTGCGCCACACGTCAATGCCGATGCGTCCCGCGTCGCCGGCGGGCAAGCCTTCGGTGAGCTTCGTCCACGTCGCTCCGGCATCAGTCGTTTTATACAAACCGCTGTGAGGCCCGCCGCCATTGAATCCAAAGGGCGTGCGACGACGTTGATAAGCCGCCGCATACAACGTGTTCGGTTCGCTCAAATCCATCGCCACATCGGTGAAGCCCGTGTCTTCATTGATGAATTTCGTGTTCACCCACGTCTTGCCGCCGTCAGTCGTTTTGAAAAGTCCGCGCTCGGCGTTCCCGCCCCACAGGTGTCCGTCTGCCGCGACATAAACGACGTTCGGGTCAGTCGGATGAATCACGATGCGTCCGATGTGATGCGTATCTTTTAAGCCTACGTTCACCCAATTCTTGCCGCCGTCTTCTGACTTATAAACGCCGTTGCCCCACGAAGAGCTTTGGCGATTGTTGGCTTCGCCCGTGCCGACCCACACGATGTCTGGATTTGAAGGAGCCACCGTCACATCGCCGATGGAACTGTGCGACTCTTTGTCGAACAGCGATTCCCACGTCGTGCCGTTGTTGACGGTCTTCCACAATCCGCCCGAAGCGGTCGCCGCATAAATGATCGCGGGGTTGCTCTCGACGACGGCAAAATCGTCAATGCGTCCGCCCATAATCGCGGGGCCGAGGTTGCGGAACGAAAGGTTTTTGAAAAGTTCGGGCGTGAGTTGGCTCGTCGTTTCTTGCGCGTGCGTGAACGAATGACTGGCGACGAATGACAGGAACGCGGCGCACAAAAAGACGCCCGCTGACCAATGTATGAAACGCTTGGGCATAGAGTGACCTCCGAAAAATAAAAAATGATTGCAGGTGACTGCGAATGAACTGAGTGGAAAGTAGCATTGCCTCAATCGGCGAGGCAACACGTTACGAGTTTGCAGGCTTGCGCGCCGAAGCAGGTTCGGGAATCACGAGCGGCGTCGTGGCAGCCTGTGATGGCGAGTTGTGCATAAACAACCCTGAACCATTCCCCGATACATTCGAGGACGCGGGCGGCAGAGCTTCAATGACTGGCGGTGCGGGCGGCAATTCAGGCACGTGGCCTTTGCCGTTCAGGTGATGGCCTTTGTAATCGAACTCGAATAAATCAGGCCGGTTGTAATGCCCTGTCACATCAAGCGTCATGCTTTCTTCGCGATTTCGTTCGAGATTGATACGCGCAAGGATGATGACTTCGGCGTCGAACGAAGGCCCCGCGACATAGTTGCCATCAGGGCCGATGATCGCGCTGCCGCCGCCCAGGATGAATTCGCTGGGGCTTTGCGCGACGGCGGGGATGACTTCGAGTTCACGCGGCAAGTCCTGCTTGCGCATAATGCTGCCGACTGAAACCACAAAGCAGCGTCCCTCGAAAGCATAATGCCGCGCGGCGATTTGATACATCGCTTTGACTTCAGGCCAGAGCGCGATGTGAATGTCTTCGCCGTTGATGTGCATGGTCTGGCGCACGAGCGGCATCCAGTGTTCCCAACAAATCAAACTGCCGATGCGTCCGGCGGGCGTGTCAATCGTTTGCAACGTGCTGCCGTCGCCCTGTCCCCAAATCAATCGTTCACCAAACGTAGGTATCAGTTTGCGATGATGGTTGAGCAGCGTGCCATCAGGCCCGAAGGTCAACACCGTGTTATAGAGCGTCCCGCGTCCCGCGCCTTCCAGCACGCGTTCGTTGACGCCGATGACCAAAGTTAAATTGTGTTCGCGCGCCGCATTGCCCAGCGCATCGGTCACGGGGCCGGGCACGACGACGCTTTGTTCAGCCAGTTGCGCGAAGAGACGCTTGACGATGGGGCTGTCGAAAACGGCTACGTCGCGGCAGACATCAATCCACGCGGGATAACCGGGCAGCCAGGTTTCAGGGAATACGACAAGTTGCGCGCGACGACGGGCGGCTTCGGCAATGAGTTCGAGGGCGCGCGCGAGGCTGCGTTCGAGGCTCATGTAAATCGGCGCGGCTTGTACGGCGGCGACAATCACGACCGATTGCGCGTTCTTGCGGTCTTCGACTGGGTTAGTGACAGGCATAGTGGGCGCTGGCGCGTCGGGTCGTCTGATTTCGTTGGTGTCTCGTCTTTGTCGTTGCATAAACGTAAACCGGCGCCTTGGGAATGCCGGTTGACCAGTCTACAAGTGACCGTAGAAGTTACAACGATGGGGAGAAATTACAGCTTCGGGGCAACCAGACGCAGGCTTAAAAATTAATCGGGGTAATCTATTGATGAACGATGTTCTAACTACACTTAATCAATAACATTGGCTTGCGGGTTTCGCAAATAAACACATGCCGAACCTATAGGCGATTCCTCTGTTCGCATTCCTTTGTCCGTGACCGCAGATTACAGCTTGCGCAGCTTCACGCTTTCGACCGCGTGGTTTGCTCCTTTGTGCAAAATCAGGTGCGCGCGCGAACGAGTTGGCAAAATGTTTTCGCGCAGGTTCAAACCGTTGATTTCTTCCCAGATGCTATCGGCTTTAGCGACGGCTTCGTCGTCAGACAAACTCGCGTAGCGGTGAAAGTAAGAAGCCGGATCGCTAAAGGCCGTGCGCCGCAAGGTCAGGAAGCGATTCACGTACCAATGCTTGATGTGGGCTTCTTCGGCATCCACATAAATCGAAAAATCGAAATAGTCAGAAACGAAGACCGGATTGTCAGAGCCGACGCCGGTTTGCAGCACGTTCAAGCCCTCGAACAACACGATGTCGGGTTGGCGAAGGACGACGCCGTCGTGAGGAACTACGTCGTAAACCAGATGCGAATAGAGCGGCGCTTTGACCTGTTTCTCACCCGCTTTCACCTTCGCAATAAAGTTCAGCAGCGCCCGCCGGTCATAGCTTTCAGGAAAGCCCTTGCGCGCCAGCAAGCCGCGTTCGTTCAGCACGGCGTTGGGATAAAGAAAGCCGTCAGTCGTGACCAAATCCACTTTCGACAATTCGCCCGTCAGCGGATGCGGCCATTGCGCGAGCAGAGCCTGCAACAAGCGCGCCGTCGTGCTTTTGCCCACGGCGACGCTGCCCGCTACGCCGATGACGTAAGGCACTTTGGCTTTGGCATTGGCTTCGCCGAGGAAGATATTTTTGGCTTCGTGCAGTTGTTGTTTCGCCGCGACATAAAGATGCAGCAAGCGCGACAACGGCAGATAAATCGCTTCGACCTCACGCAGCGAAATCTCTTCGTTCGTGCCGCGCAAGCGCACGAGATCGGCTTCGGTCAACGTGAGCGGCGTGTTCGCGCGCAACTTCGCCCAACCGGCGCGCGAGAAATGAATGTAAGGCGAAAGCGGCATAAATGAGTGCGGAGTGCGGAGTGCGGAGTGCGGAGTGCGGAGTGCCAGAAAAATTCCGCACTCCGCATTCCGCATTCCGCACTCAATTGAGGCCGGTGATGCGAACGCCAGTATGTTTTTTGTAGCGAATGTTGATGCCGATCAGCAGCGCGGTCATCGCTTCGACCGTACGTGATTGCGCGAGCAATCCGGCGTCAACGTAACGACAGCCCGCGATGGATTCAACCAGCGGACGCAATCGTTCTTTGGCGTCTTTCTTATCGCCGCATACGAGAACATCGCAGTCTACGTCATGCGTGAGATCGGCGAGCGCATCGGCTCCGACATTGTGAAAAGCCGAGACGACTTCGGCGTGCGCGGGGACGTATTCGCGGCACTGCTCTGCCGCCGAACCCGCCCACACACCCAACACCCGCGTAGGCTTGCCGCCCACCGCAGGCTCGAGCGGCACTGTGACATCAATGACAAGTGTGTTGGGCTGAATGGCAGGCGCGATGTCTTTCAGCGTAAAGATTTGCGCGGCGAACGGAATCGTCAGCACAACGATGGCTGCGCTCGCGGTGGCTTCGGCATTGGTCGCACCTGTGATGTCGGTGCTGTTGGCGCTGCCGAGCAGTGCGTTGAATTCATCGGCTGCGGCTTGTGCGCGTGCTGCGTCACGCGAGCCGAGCGTGACCGTGAAACCTGCCCTAGCCCAACGCAAAGCCAAACCTTTGCCCTGATCGCCTGTGCCGCCGATAATGGCGATGCGTTCATTTTTCATAAGTGAAATCTGCGTGAAAAGGAATTAGGCATCTATGTGAATGCCGTTGATTTTGACCCACTATAGCATTGCGACTTTAGCTTCATGAAAGCGTCTGGCAGTAACGAGGAAAAACTTCCCACCATCACGCAACTGAAACATCCCTTCTCAGCCAGCGAACTCAAAGCGCGTTTGTCTGAGGCGTGGCGCGTTTTGCGCACCTTACCCGCGCGGCTCGCCGATGCCTTTCCCCAACCTGACAATCCCGTAAGCGGTCGCATGCTTGCGCAGACCGCCTTGAAACTAGGAGCCACGGGCTTTGGCGGAGGCATCGCCATCCTCGCGCAAATCCGCCGCGTCGTCGTGCGCGAACGCAAGTGGATGACCGACGAAGAATTTCTCGACGCGGTGTCACTCGCGCAAAGCCTGCCCGGTGCGAACGCGGCGAATGCGATGAGTTACGTTGGCCTCAAACTCGGTGGCCCACGCGGCGCAGCGATTGCGCTGTCGGCTTTCGTGCTGCCTTCGTTTGTGATGATGATCGGCCTCACCATCGCGCACGGACACCTCGAACAAAGCGCGGACGCCAAACTCATCTTTCAAGGCTTCAACGCCGCAGTCGTCGGCTTGATTGCGGCTACGACGGCGCGACTGGGACAGACGGCAATGCAGCGACAGTGGCACTTGGAACTCGGCGTAGCCGCAGGCTTCCTGCTGATTTTCACCAACACTACTGTTGCTGAAGTCGTACTCGTGGCAGGCCTCACCGGTCTCATCATCCAATCATTCAAAGCCCGCGCGCGCCGTCGGTTGCGCACCGAAATCCACAAAGAACGCCAATCTGACGCGCGCTCCGCCGTGGCGGGGGTGCAAGCGCGCCAGCACGCCGCCGAGTTGATCGAACAAGCCGACAACCCAAAAGAACGACTGACCAGCGACCATATGGTTGAGACGGCTTTACCTAAAGAAGAAAAGCCCGAACGAAAAACGCTCGACCCGGCGTTGTCGCCTAAAGAGAAATCAGGTACGACTGGCAAGCTCTTGAGCGTGGCTCCCCTGGCCTTATGGCTACCGCTATTGTTGCTCGCTGCGTGGCCGTGGCTGACGAAGCTGGCGGCGCATTTATTGACTACATGGCAACTCGCCGCGATCTTTTTGCGCGTAGGCACGGTGACCTTCGGCGGCGGTTTCGTGATGATTCCGCAAATCGAAACCGACATTGTCGAAGTCAATCACTGGATGACTCACCAGACCTTTGCCGACGGCATGGCCTTCGGGCAAATCACGCCTGGCCCCGTACTGATTACTGCCACGTTTATCGGCTATAAAGTCGCAGGCCCTTTGGGCGCATTGGTGGCGACCATCGCCGCCTTTCTGCCTTCGTTCGTGATGACGGTGATTGCCGGAGCTTCGCTCAATCGCTTTCGCTCGAATCATCAGGTGCAATCGTTTCTGGCGGGCGTCGCCCCCGCCGTCGTAGGCATGCTCGCCGCCGCCGGCGTGAGTCTCGCGCGTTCAGGTTTGAAAGGGCCGGTGAGTTACGGCATGGCGACGCTGGCGTTTTTGCTGATGATGCGCGCGCGAGTAAATCCAGTGATCATCATTTTCGGCTGCGGCGTATTGCAGTGGGCCATTGCGCGCGGCTTGCTGCCGTCGTTTTGAGAGGACATCAGCGCGACAATCTCACTAGAGTTGTTGCGGCAGAAAAACATTAGGAAAGAGGCTTTTCGTGCTTACCGCTTCCCCAACCTATTTGATGACTGGCATTGTCCATTATCCATTCTCAATTATTGGCAAAGGCGTCTTTATTGAAGTTTGCTCCTGCCTAAGAATTGAGAATGGATAATGGACAATGCCGGTCATCAAATAGGTTGGGTTAATCGAGAGGAAAAAATGCAAATTCTCCAGTGCTTCACCCCGCGACAACGCTACTGTGCAAGGCGAGTGGTTGCGTTGGCTTCTTTCGTCAGCCGATAAATCGGAAAGACCTTGCCATTTTCGAGATAAGCATCCAGAAAATTCCAGTTTACCAAGCCGTCGTCGCTTTCGGGATCGAGCAAATAAAACACGAGCGGAGCCATTGGTTGCGCAGTCCGCACGAGCAACGAACCGGCAGGAAAGTTGATGCTTTCGGTTTTCGTCGCGCCTTTGAGTTTGGTTTCGGCGTGGCCTTGAAAGCGGCGCGCGGCCTGATTGACTTGCGTGATGGTGAAGCTCTCGACCGCGATGGTTTGATCGGCGGTGAGCGTCTCGACCGTGAGGCCGTGCGCGCGCAGCTTGGCGACGACGGTTTGCAAACCCGGTTCGTTTTTGAAGACGTAAGCGTGCGGCACAGCGGCGGAACGCTTCGCGGCGAACGTGCCGTATTCAAGCATCGGCGTAGGCGTCGCTATGTTTTCAACCATCGCGGTCATGTCTTTGTTGTTGCGCGGATTGCGTTTTTTCTCGACCGCGCCGACGAGGATGTTGACGGGTTTGGCAGCAGCTTGCAGTTCAAACTCAGTGCCCGCTTGCGCGAGTTTGCCGCGTGCGTTGTCGGTGTCTACGCGACGAATGAGCGTGGCGATTTCGGCGGCGTGGGCGGCGCTATAATTGAGAATCTCTTCGACAAAGGCTTCGGTGACGGCGATGCGTCCTTTGAAATCGAGGTAGCTGTAAGCCTCAGAAAGAATCGTCAGCCGATTACGCAAGCCGCCGTAATTCGTGCCGAAACGCGGGCGATGATCGAAGGTGCGCCAGACTTTGGTTTCAGTCGTTGACGGTTGCGCAGCTTGCCCTGAACGCTGAATTTCAAAGTTATCCATCTCGCGGTTGAGGCGTTCTTTCGTCGCAAAGTTGCCGTAGTAATACATCTTGAACTTGTGCTGGCGGGCGACGGCGCGGGTGATGGCAGGCAGCATCTGGTTGCGCGCGAAAGCGGTGACGCGCGCGTCGGTATTCGGGTTGAGGCTCGGCGCGTAAGTCAGATGATAGCCGTGATAGCTGCCGTTAGTGGTGTGCAGGTCAACAATCAGGTGCGGGTCCCAGCGATTGAACAGGCCGATGAGCGCGTTGGCCTCAAGGCTTTCGAGTTTCATGTAATCGCGATTGAGGTCAAGTCCTTTGCCGTTTTCGCGCGTGCCTACGCCGCCGATGGGGCCGTTTTGTGCGGTGCGATTGGTCGGCGCGAATTTTTCGTTGCCGTCCGCGTTGTAAATCGGCGCGATCAAAATCACGAGGTTATTCAGCAAAGCTTTCATGTCGCCGAATGCGATGCGGCGCGCGAGGTGCAACACGGCCTCTTTGCCTTCGACTTCGCCCGCGTGGATGTTCGCCATAATGAAAATCACAGTCTTGCCCGAAGCGAGCGCTTCACGCGGTTGGGCGACGGGCGGATCGGCAAAAATCATCAGCGGCAGGTCGCGGCCTTCTTCGGTTTTGCCGAAGGTTTCCACGCGCAGCAGCGGCGTACGTTTTTGCAGTTCGCCGATGAATTGCAGCACGTCCTCATAGCGGCTGGTTTCTTCGTAGTTGGTGAGTTCGGCGCGGGTTTTGAGTTTGTCGTCTTGAAAGTTTGTTTTTGTGCGAGCCATAACGGGTAAGGTGAATAGGAAGAAAGCGAAGAGCGCAAACGCGCGGCGTGTGGTCATGACCATCCTCTCATTGCGAAAATTTTGTAGCCCCAACTCAACAGATAAAGCACCAACAACAAGCGCATCACGCGATTCGTCAGCCGCGCGTAAATCACCGCCGACCACGGGATGCGGCGACGCAGGCAATACAACGCAGCGGGCACTGCCAGCACGGTCAGCAAAAACAACAACACGCCGAAAGGCTGGGCGATAAAAGCCGCGATGAACTCGCCATGCGCGGCAAAAGCAAAACACGTCGTCAGCCCGCAACTCGGACAGGGAAAGCCCGTCCAATGCAAAAACGTACAGGGCGGCAGGCCGAGTTGCTGATGCGTGCCGAAGCCGGTCGGTGAAGGCGATAGCGCGCGGGCTACGGTCAGAGTCGCAACCGCCAGCGTGGCGATGCCGCCGTAACCCAATGCGTCGTTGCGCGTGAAACGGTCGGTTGAAGCAGAAGTGAAAGGCGTTGAATTGTGAGAAGCGAGGTCAAACATTTCTATCGGCATTTATTGACCGAGTGCGCCCATGATGCCGCCGAAACCAATCATCGCAAACGCCAGCAGAAAGCCGCCGCAAGTGAGAACGACTGAGACGATGCCGCCATAAAAACCGGCTTTCGCTAATCCGTCGCCTGCGCGCGAAGCCTCGCCGCGTTTGATCGCATCCATTTCCTGCTTGCCGAGAATGATGGCCGGAATGCCAGTGAACGGGCCACAAAAGACAAACGAGAGAATCATACAAACCAGCGCGGCGATGGCGCGTCCGCTGGCTCCGCCTGAAGCGTTGCTCGCGTTGGGGTAGCTCTGTCCATAAACCGGCGCTGGCATATCTGAAGGCGTTTGCCCCTGAAAGCCAGGGTTCTGTGTGCCTTGATAACCGGGATAAGGCGTTTCGGTTTGTTGGCTGCTGCCACTCGGAGATGACGCGCCAAGCGGCGAAGCGCATTGGCGGCAGAAGCGGGCATTGGTTTCGTTTTGAGTTCCGCAACGGGTGCAAAAGGTCAAGGGTGATGTCCTCCAGATATGGTCAAATATGATTAGTGGGTGTCGCGGGATGCGGGAATCGGAATTTTATCTTTGAGTCGCGCGGTCGTGTGTTCGGTCACGCTGTAATCGAAATTGGCAGCAGGCAACGCTTGCGCGACGGGCGCTTCGAGTGAATTCGTATCTATTGAGTTCGTAATTGAATTGGTATTGCTCACAGGCATCCAATCGGATTCGCCTAAAGCCTCGCGCCGTTTCAGCGCGACGATCTTAGGGCTGATGAACAACGCATTGAAAAGAATCGCCAACCCGATGAACGTGGGAATGAGTCCAGCCAGCCAAATTTTCCCCACAATGTCTGCCTCGCGCGGTTCGTTGGCGGCGACAGCGGTCATCAAAAAATACAAAAAGATCGTCCCGCTGATGCCAGCGGCGGTCGTAATCACGCCGCCTTTGATTTCGTCGTAACGCTTTTCTTCGGGTGATTTCTTGCGCGCATCCAACTCATCTTTAATCCATTCTTGCCAACCTGGATTCGCGCCGCCGCGACTCATTACACCGCGAATGCGATTCAGCGCCAAGCCGCATTGCTTGCAAAATTTGATGCCAGATTCGGTTTGCGTCCCACAACTCGGACAAAACATAAGCACTCCTGAAAACTGATTGGTATTAGGCGGCGACGAAGTATATGCGCGCCGTATTGTCTGCGCCAAGCTCACGATTGAGCGGGAGGCATTACGTTGTGAGTAAGGGAAAAGTTTGTGCCAATAAAGTAGGGCAACCTGTTAGGTTGCCCATGTTTTGAAGCTCAAGTTATTTGGTGTTACCGCAGTATTCGCAACGTGAAGACATGGGCAACCTAACAGGTTGCTCTACCCTCGGCGGAACACGTTGAGCAAGCGGCGCGCGCTGCCCTGAAACAGCGACATCCCTGCCATATATCCGTAGCCCAACAGGAACAGCATCAGAAACGGAATCGTCGCGTAAATGTTGCTGCGCCACGCGTACCAAACCGCAACTATGAAATAGAGCGCGAAGGCGGCTTCGAGTACCGGCAGCCAGCCTTTCTTGCGGCGGTATTTGGTGGCGGCGTTCGCCCAGTTGTCGCCACTCTTTTCGACTTTATATTTCGGCGTACGCACAAACGACGATTGAACGCCGAGCAGCGCTTCCAACACGGCGCGCGTATTCGAAAAGACGAGCCCGATGCCCATCGCCATCGCCATCGGAATCAGCCACAGCCGCCACTTCTCTTTCGGATGCAAGTAAAGAATCGTCGTGCCGTAAAAGCTCACCACCGAAAATGTAGCCAGAAACATCAGCGGCAAATCGAGCAGCAGCATCTGAAACATCCCTTGATTGAAACGCGCGATCAGCACGGGAATGTGCAGGATGCTCAACGCGATCATCAGCGGTGCCGCGCAATTGCCGAACAGGCGAAAGAAGAGTTCGAGTTTTTGCTGCCACGTCAACGTAGGGTTTTTCCAAAGCCGCGGCATGAGCTTGAGTCCGACTTGCACCAAACCTTTGGCCCAGCGGCGTTGCTGCGCTTTGAAAGCGTTCATTTCGACGGGCAACTCTGAGGGACAATCTTCATCCACCAGATAAACGAAACGCCAGCCCATCAACTGCGCGCGAAAGCTGAGGTCGGTGTCTTCGGTGAGCGTGTCGTGTTGCCAGCCGCCGGAATAATCAATCGCCGCGCGCCGCCACATCCCCGCCGTACCGTTAAAGTTGAAGAAACCGCCCGAACGATTGCGCGAGGTTTGCTCTACGACAAAGTGACCGTCGAGCATCAGTTCCTGTATGCGCGTGAGCAGCGAGAAGTCAGCGTTGATATGTCCCCAACGCATTTGCACTAGGCCGACCTGATCGTCGCTGAAATAATCCACCATCTTGCGCAAGCAATCAGGGCGCGGCGTGAAGTCGGCATCGAAGACCGCGACCAATTCGCCTTTGGCGGTCTTGAGTCCGTTTTCCAACGCGCCCGCTTTATAGCCAGTGCGGTCGCTGCGGTGAATGTAGTGAATGTCGAAGCCCTGCGCCTGATACTTGGCGACTTCGGCTTCGGCGATCTTGACCGATTCGTCGGTCGAATCGTCCAGCACTTGAATGTCTAACAGATGACGCGGGTAATCGAGTTCGCAAGCTGATTGCAGCAAGCGTTCGATGACATACATTTCGTTGAAGAGCGGCAACTGCACGGTGATGCGCGGCAATTCGCTTGCGGCAAAGATGCGTTGAGGCGAAGGCTTGACGTTACGATAACGCCAGAACTGATAAACCATTCTGATGCGATACAAACCGAGAATAGCGAGCAGCGTCAGGATGACGAAATAGAGCAGGATGATCGTCCAATCAAAACCATCAAGCGTAGCCAGATAACTGATGTTGTCGGCTCCGCCGTGGCTCAAGATCGGATTGGTGATGCGCTTGAGTTCTTCTTTCGATTTCTCAAGGTCAGGCACGAATTGCAAAAGGAACTGAAAAAACAGAGCCAGAACCATAGTTGTTATGAAGGAAAACTGCGTTATGAAAGGCCGTCAGCAAAGGCCAACAGCGAAACGCGCAGCATGTTAGCGGGCGGCTGAAGGCTGTCAATGCGTGTTTGTACTGAGACTGAGGTAGATCAGGTCGCCTGATACAGTTACGCGCAACGGCTCCGTCGCAATTGCACAACCCGCAACTTTGCCCGTCGTCAGATTGATCTGCCAACCGTGCCACGGACAAGTGACGACACCTTCATTCAATCGCCCTTGCGAAAGCGGCGCGTTCAAATGAGGACAGCGATCAGGCCACGCGAACACATGCGTGCCGCGCCGATGAAGCAAGACGTGACCGAGGCGCGGCGCAGTGACGCGCTTCATTGCGCCGTCGGGCAACTCAGCGAGCGAGGCCACCGCGACAAACTCAGGTTCAGCCGGAAGCGGCCCCATCAATTCGATCAATTCAAGCATTACGCCGTCGGGCGAAAGCACTGTCGCCGCGCGCACTAAACCAAAAGGCGGCAGCATCAACATTCGCGGTGCGGCCAGCGAACTCGCGCCGTGCGTGCAAGCGAGCGCGTGGCGAAAATCCAAGTTGTGGCATTGAAACGTGAGCATCACTGCGCCGCGATGAGGCGGACGCCGTTGCGCGCTCACCTGTCGGGCATCGCCGAGGTTCGGGCCTTCATAAGCAACGATGCCGAGCTTGCCGCCGACGGCTTGCGGCGGGCCGATGAAACACATTCGCAAGCGCGTTTGAATCGGCAGTTTTAACGCAGCAATGAAAGCTGCTTCGTCAGTCGTCGCGGGCGTTGAAGGCACGCAATCAAAGACCGTGCAATAAAAGTTCACTGCGCGATCATAGTCAGTCACGATCTGGGTTGCGGCGGCGATTTCAGTGAAAGGCACGGCGCGTTCGCTCTCGCCGAACGCACGACGCGGCGTGTCACTCACTTGCGCGAGTGAGAGCTTCACGCCGTCAGCGATGGGCAGATGCGCTTCAGTGGCGGTGAGCGACTGGCTCCACGACAGCGGATAGGTCACGGGCGGCGCGAGAAAGCGATGCCCCGCCGCCGTGAAGCGTTCGTATTGCGCCGCTACATCGTCAGTGAAAAAGTCTAGGTTCTTGATGTAACCAAAGTCGTGAGGCTTGGGCGAAAAGAGTTCCGTCGCCGCGGCGAATTGCACGAGACGCAAGGCTCCGTGCGATGCGCCCGGCGTTTGCAGCCAACAACATTGCGCGCCAGTGCTTTCAGGCAATCCCCAGAGTTGCGCCGTCAGTGGATCAAGCGACCATTCGGCAATGACTGCCATGCCGAACATCGTCGTGAATAGTTCGCACGTGGCGTTCAAGTCATAAGTGCTGAGGGTGACGGCGTGAATCGGGCTAACACCCTGATGCTTGGTTGCGGTCATAAACTTGAAACGTATGGCGCAATGAGTTTTTTTCATCCGCCGCTTGTTCAGAAATTTCTTTTACCTGCCAGGCGCTCTGATCGAATTCAGGAAAGAACGCATCTGCCTCAACTTCCGCATCCACCAACGTCAAATAGAGCCGGTCTGCTTCGGGCAAAGCCTGCGCGTAAATCTCTGCGCCGCCGATGACGAAGGCTTCCGGTTCGCCACGCGTACGTGCCAACGCCAGCGCGTCAGCCAGCGAATGCACGACGAAACAGCCTTCCGCCACATAGTCACGATTGCGCGTGATGATGATCGTCGTGCGTCCGGGCAGCGGCTTGCCGATTGATTCATAGGTTTTGCGTCCGGTGATGATGTGATGTCCGGTTGTGAGTTCGCGGAAGCGTTTGAGATCGGCGGGCAAACGCCACGGCAATTGATTGTCTTTGCCGATGCCGCGACGGCGATCCATTGCGGCAATCAATGAGACGATCATACGGCCACCGCCGCTTTGATGTGGGGATGCGATTGGTAATTCACGAGTTCAAAGTCTTCGTACTTAAACGCGAAGATGTCTTTGACCGCCGGATTGATTTTCATCTGCGGCAACGGCAACGGCGCGCGCGTGAGTTGCAGCCGCGCTTGTTCGAGGTGATTAAGGTAAAGGTGCGCGTCGCCCAGCGTATGAATGAATTCGCCAAGTTGCAGTTCGCAAACTTGCGCGATCATCTGCGTCAGCAAGGCATAAGAAGCGATGTTGAATGGTACGCCTAAGAAAATATCGGCGGAGCGTTGATACAACTGGCACGAGAGCTTGCCGTCGGCGACGTAAAACTGAAACAGGCAATGGCAAGGTGGCAGCGGCGTTGTCTCAGCGAACGAGGGGTTGAAGGCCAGCACCAACAAGCGGCGTGAATCGGGATTCGTTTTGATTTGCGCGATGACCTGCGCGATTTGATCGAGATAGGTTCCGCCAGGATTCGGCCACGCGCGCCACATCGAACCGTAAATGCCTTGTCCTAATTCGCCGTTGGCGTCAGCCCATTCGTTCCAAATGGTGACGCCGTTTTCTTTGAGATAAGCGATGTTAGTGTCGCCGCGTAAGAACCAAAGCAGTTCATGCAGGATGGATTTGAGATGAACCTTCTTCGTCGTCACCAGCGGAAAGCCCGCCGCCAGATCGAAACGTATTTGATAGCCGAACACCGAAAGCGTGCCGGTGCCGGTGCGGTCGTCTTTGCGCGCGCCGTGTTCGAGCGTGTGGCGCATCAGGTCTAAGTACTGTTTCATTGTGTGATTCCTGCCCTGATTTCTGCCCCTGATTTCTACCAATGATGATGGTATGAGCGCGCGACTATAGCAGACCAAACCAAGCCTTGCGCAAGCTGTGAGCCTTGCGTAAAGTGCCCCGTCTTTCACGCGATCCCCGCGAACCAAAACATCACAACAGGAAATTAAAGCAATGAGTAC
>JAYSVR010000049.1:0-8203 GCA_043718445.1 Acidobacteriota bacterium
CTTTAGTCCGCGCATTTTCTCAATTGATGGCGCGGACTAAAGTCCACGATACGTCTCACAGGCTAAAGCCTGCGCTACTTTTACTCCTGATCGTGAATCGTCTTGAGCGTAATAACTTCGAAGTTGCGCACGCCGTTGGGCGTTAGCACGCGCACTTCGTCACCTTCTTCTTTGTTGAGCAGACTCTTGCCGATCGGCGAAGCAGTCGAGATCAAACCTTTTTCGTAATCTGACTCTTCCGGCGAAACCAGCCGATAGGTGATTTCTTCACCGCGATTCAAATCTTTGAGCGTGAGGGTCGAGCCATAAGACGCGCGGTCGTGCGGCAAGCGAGTCGTATCAATCGCCGCCAGTTTCGCCACTTGTTCGCGCATCTGAAAGACGCGCGCCCTGACATAATCTTGCCGCTCGCGTGCCATCTTGTATTCAGAGTTTTCTGACAAGTCGCCGAGCGAAGCCGCCGTGCGCAACACCTTGGGCAACTCGACAGTCATCTCGTATTCGAGCGCTTTAAGTTCGCCGATGACTCGATCTTTTGCACTTACTTCTTTTTCTTCCGTCATGATTTTTAATGGCCTTTCAACAAAACGCGACTGCCGCAGCTTTGCTCGCCTCGTATCGGGGAAGCAAAACTGCGGCAGCCAGTGAACGCAAACCCAGCCACGTGCGCTTAGAGATTTAGCAGGTTTATCAACTCTTGCACGGCTCCAGCGGACTTGTGCAAAGCGGCGCGCTCTTCGGTGGTCAGGTTGATTTGAATGATTTCCTCTACGCCGTTTGCGCCGATTTTGCACGGTACGCCGACGAAAAGATTATTGATGCCGTATTCGCCTTCGAGCAATACGGCGCAAGGCAGAATGCGTTTCTTATCTTTGATGATGCACTCAACCATCTCGACCGCCGCCGCCGAAGGCGCGTAATAAGCCGAACCCGTCTTGAGCAAGCCCACGATTTCCGCCCCGCCATTCGCCGTCCGCGCAGTGATCGCGTCAACGCGCTCTTTCGGCAAAAGCTCAGTGATCGGAATGCCCGCAACCGTCGAATAACGCGGCAACGGAACCATCGTGTCGCCGTGTCCGCCTAACACAAACGCCGTCACATCTTCGACCGAAACGTTGAGTTCTTGCGCGATGAAGGTACGCATACGCGCTGAATCCAATACGCCCGCCATACCCAACACACGGTTTTTCGGGAAGCCCGCTTTTTTGAACGCGACCTGCGTCATCGCGTCGAGCGGATTCGACACGACGATGATGATGCAATTCGGCGAATGCTTGACGACCTCTTCGGTCACGCTGCCGACGATGCCCGCATTCGTTTTCAACAAATCGTCGCGGCTCATTCCCGGCTTGCGCGCAAGGCCTGACGTAATCACGACGATGTCGGAATTCGCGGTTTCTTTATAGCCATTCGTACCGATCATGCGGCTGTCATAGCCTTCGATCGGCCCGGCCTGCGCCAAGTCCAGCGCCTTGCCTTGCGGCATGCCTTCGACAATATCAACTAACACCACATCGCCGAGTTCTTTCGCGGCGAGCCAATGCGCAGCCGTCGCTCCGACGTTGCCTGCGCCCACAACTGTAATTTTCTTTCTTGCCATAATTCCCCGGTTGTCGGTTGTCGGTTATCGGTTGTCGGTGACGGCACATTAAGAACCGGCAACCGACTACCGACAACTACATGTTTTCAATAATTGCGTCGCCAAATTCGCTGGTCTTGAGTTTCGTCGCACCTTCCATCTGGCGTTCTAGATCATAAGTGACGCGCTTCTGGTCAATCGTTTTAACGATGCCGTTGACGATGAGATCGGCGGCTTCCTGCCAGCCCATGTGTTCGAGCATCATCACGCCCGACAAAATCACCGAACCCGGATTGATCACGTCTTTATCAGCGTATTTCGGCGCAGTTCCATGCGTAGCCTCGAACACCGCAGAGTTATCGCCGATGTTCGCGCCGGGCGCGAGTCCGAGTCCGCCAACTTGCGCAGCGCAAGCGTCAGACAAATAGTCGCCGTTCAAGTTAGGCGTAGCAATCACTTGATATTCGTCAGGACGCAGCAACAACTGTTGGAACATCGCGTCGGCAATGCGGTCGTTGATGAGAATCTTGCCTTCGGGCAATTTGCCGTTGTGGTCTTTCCAGAGTTCGTCTTCGGTGATGATCTGCGCGCGGAATTCAGCCTTCGCCAATTGATAGCCCCAATCACGAAACGCGCCTTCGGTGTATTTCATTATGTTGCCCTTGTGGACAATCGTGACGAGCGTTTTCTTATGGTCAATCGCGTATTGAATCGCGCGCCGCATGATGTTGTTCGTACCCGTGATCGAAATCGGCTTAATGCCAATGCCGCTGTCGGCGTTAACTTCGTAACCATATTCTTTCAGGAACTGAATCAACTTGGCCGCGCGGTCTGAGCCTTCTTGAAATTCGATGCCCGAATAAACGTCTTCGGTGTTTTCGCGGAAGATGACGACATCCAGCTTTTCAGGGTGCTTGACCGGCGCGGGTACGCCGTTGAAATAACGCACCGGGCGCACGCAGGCATAGAGGTTGAGGATTTGCCGCAAGGCTACGTTGAGCGAACGAATGCCGCCGCCGACGGGCGTGGTCAAAGGCCCTTTGATGGCGACCACATAACGTTGAATCGCTTCGACCGAACCTTTCGGCAGCCATTCGTTGAACTTGGTGAACGCTTTTTCGCCCGCGAAGATTTCGTACCAGACGATGCGTTTCTGGCCGCCATAGGCTTTGGCAACGGCGGCGTCGAATACGCGCACCGAAGCGCGCCAAATGTCGGGGCCGGTTCCGTCGCCTTCGATAAAGGGGATGATCGGATTGTCAGGGACGATCAATTTGCCGTCTCTGACTTCAATGGCTTTGCCATCGGCGGGGGTTTCGATTCCGTTAAAAACAGGCATGTGAAAGCAATGCTCCTAGTGGGAAATTAAAGCGAAGACACGATGATTCCGGCTTTCAGGTTGTGTGTAGTTCGAGCCAGCGTCTTTTGAATTTTACGATACGTGCTTGTTGCTTTTGTGGAAAGAAACGAAGCGCAGACGCGCTATCGTCTCGTGAAGGACGCGGAGTCTAGCAACCGGTTTTGCGCACTGTCAAGCACGGCTTCCGGCGAGATTTCTCAACGTTGATGGCGATCTTTTCGGGGTGGTAACGAGGCTCGTTGCAGCGTCACGGCCACCTCGTTTTTGCGCGTCACCTCAACCATCAGGCGACGCGGTTCGGCCTGCTGATGCCGTGCCGTGAGCGCGTACTCACTCGGACGAACCCGCTCAAAGCGGAACGTGCCATCCGCCTGTGTGACGGTCGTTTGCTGCGCTTGCTGCAAAACATCGAAGGGCATGAAGTTCGACCATAAAGCCAAATCGCGTTCGGCCACGAGTTGCACTTCCGCATTGCCGAGCGGATTTCCCCATTCATCATTGACCTCGCCGGTAACCGACACGCCCCGCGTAAGCCGCAAAATCGGTTCGTCATCAGCGAAAGGCTGAATCGCTTCACTCAAAAAACCTGCGCGCGAAGCCTGCACCGCGAACGCCCGCTCAGGATGAACCTCAATCGTGAAGCGTCCATATTCATCTGTTCGCACGTCGCCTTCTTCCCATTGATAGCGATTGGCAAAACCCGCTTCCGGTTCATAAAAAACCTGCACGCGCGCTTCGGCTAACGGATTATGGCTCGCATCCGTCACGACACCGCTCACGCGCCGCGTTTTAACCAAACGGAAATCAAGCGAAGGCGTTTCGTCCACCTGCAACGAAAGGGCGGCGCGCTCAACGGCGTAATCATCGTGCTTGGTCGAAAGATGAAACTCACCTGCGGGCAAGTCCGTGAACGCAAACTCGCCTTGATCGTTGGCGCGCGTATGTTTCATCACGACGCCTTTCGACGTGCGAATCGCCAGTCCCAGTTCCGCTGCGAGCGGCGCGCTCGTCATTCGGTCTAAAACTTTGCCGCGTATCGTCGCGCGATTTTCTTTTTGCGCCGTGCGGCTCGCCAGGGGCGCGAGCAAGCCCAGCAAAATTGCTGCGGCAAATATGAAGGCTTTGGGATTCATCGCTTTTCGTCTCAGTTCGTAAAAAGGCCTTGCAAGCGTCCGATGCGGATGCTCGCGTCAATGCGTTTAGCTTGCGGCTTTCGTTCATCGGCGCGGCTTTGCTGCCCCGCCGGATTTTCGTAAAGGAACGGCCACCGATAATCGCCGCTCCAGAAATCGCTTATATCGTCGTGTAAGCCGTCAAGGTTGCGGTCGCCAACCTGCCAGCATCCATCGGGCGTGCAGCGCAAGGTCGCCGTCAGGTCAGGAAACAGCATCGTTTGAATGTGATCGTCTGAATCGGGCGAATCGAGTTCATACAACGACATGAAATTGCCCGTCGTCGTGAACGGCTTGCCGTTCAAATCGAGACAGCCGCCTTTATCGAATACGCCGTCGCCATTGGTGTCAACGCGCGCCGTCACGGGCAGCGCCAGCGTCGTACTGCCATAACTGTTCCAACCGCAGGGCGAGTGTTGATCTACGTTTGATGACTGACCGAAAGGCGGCACGAAATCATTCCACTCATACACGTCACGCCACGGATAAAACAGCGGATAGCCGATATAAACCGTCGGGCTGGGAAAATTTAAATAGTTCGGCGAGCGATATAACAGCCGCGCACTGCAACTGTTCCATTCGACTTTGGTCTCTGAACAATTTTGTTTCCAGCCTTTGAATTGATCGGTGTCAGTGCGACGGCCTACGTTAGAATTGACGCCCCAGTTGCCCCACGGCGCGGTGTGAAATCCGCCTTCGCATTCTTCTGCGGTTTGATAGGCGTAACGGTTGTGATTGACCAGTTCGACGCGAATGACACAACGCGGCTGGGCTTGCGCGACAATGCCAGCGAGCAGACAAAAGAATAGCGGGCAAAGGAATATGTTCTTGAGTTTGTTCATTGCTTCGTCGTGGGCGAATCAGGTGCGAATTGCCGAAGCGGATTCTTCGACAGCGGCTGTGAAAAAGCAAAGAGCGACGAGCTGTTTTAAGCTGTCGCTCTTGGGCGCTCTTGTTTGTTTTTAACTTCTTCGCTGGCGAACTGCCAGCCTCAATAGACCGATCAGCCCCGCCCTTCCCAGCCGCTTTGTTTGTACGCCCCATTCTCGACAATGACCGGCACCGTAGGATCGCCGCTCGAATAGGCGAGCATTTCTTTGCGATAAGTCAGATCGTCTTGCGCATTGCGTTCTTCAAACGGAATGCCTTGTTCGCCGTACCAAGCTCTTGCTTTCGCGCAATAAGGGCAGCCGGGTTTGGTATACATCACAACATTCATAGCGAAATCTCCTCCCGCAAAAAACAAAGCGGATTGCGAAAGTGAACCCGCAATCCGCAATCTGAAACCTGCAATCCAGTTAGCGTTTATTCATCGGCACAAACGTCAATCCAAGTTCGCCTTGGTAGTCCGAACGCGGACGCAACAGTTTGTTGTTGGCGTATTGCTCAAGCACATGCGCCGTCCAACCCGACATGCGGCTGATGCCGAAAATCGGCGTGTAAAGATCAAGCGCGATACCGAGTTGGTGATAGGTCGAAGCCGAATAAAAGTCTACGTTGGCGTTCAAGCCCTTTTCGGTTTTGACGATCTCTTCGATGCGGCGCGACATGTCGAACCATTGTGTATTGCCCTGGCGCTTGCCGATCTCTTCAGACATGCGGCGCAAGTGCGTGGCGCGCGGGTCTTCTGTTTTATAAACCGCGTGGCCGAAACCCATCACCTTTTCTTTGTTGGCGAGTTTGGTGCGAATCCATTTTTCAGCGCCTTCGACGGTTCCCACATCAAGCAGCATGCGCATCACCTGTTCGTTCGCCCCGCCGTGCAATGGGCCGCTCAACGCCGCCATCCCCGAAGTCACGCTTGCATAAATATCCGCGAGCGTTGCGGCAGTCACGCGCGCGGCGAAGGTCGAAGCGTTGAATTCGTGATCGGCGTGCAAGATCAATGCGATGTCGAACGCACGTTCTGAAATATCATCAGGTTCTTTGCCCGTGAGCATGTAAAGAAAGTTCGCAGCGAACGAGAGATCGCGGCGCGGCGCGAGCGGCGTACGGCCATTGCGAATGTTGTCGAACGCCGCCACCAGCGTCGCCGTCTGTCCCATCAACCGCATCGCCTTGCGTTGGCTGGCTTCGAATGATTTGTCGTTGGTTTCGGGATCGTAAAACGCCAGCGCCGAAACCGCCGTACGCAGCGCCGTCATCGGTACGGCGTCTGGCGGGAAGGCCATCATCAGTCCCAACACTTGCGGCGGCACAGCCATATTGGCGTTGAGTTGCGCTTTGAGTTCATCGAGTTCGGCTTGCTTAGGCAGCTTGCCGCGCCATAACAAATAAATGACCTCTTCAAACGAACAATTCGTTGCGAGATCGTGAATGTTGTATCCGCGATAAGAAAGAATGCCTTCGTCGCCGTCAATCCAGCAGATGCTGCTGGGCGCGGCAGTCACATCGCGCAATCCAGAGTTCGCGGCAGGAGTAGCAGTTTGGCTCATGATCGTTTCGTCCTATGAATATCGGTATGAATGAAAGTAGATGATAAGTTCGTCGCGTTTATGCTTTTGGTTTCATCGGCGGCAATGTCGTAGCCACGACGACCGATTCAAAGCCGCATTTCGCGTGCGCACCGTCGCAGAAAGGTTTGTTGTTGCTCTGTCCGCAGCGGCACAAGCCAATCGCCGTGCGTCCGTTCAAATCGTAGACATTGCCATCGGCGTCACAAATTTCAACGTCGCCTTCGACGCGCAGCGAGCCATTTCGATTAACCGTAATTTTGGTAGCCATATAGTTCGATTCCTAAAAAGCCAAGCCGCATCCAATTTGAATGCGGCTTGGCGATGAAAAATTATTTGCCTTTCTTCGAGGCTTTGATGGGATTGAGCGCCTTCGGTGCGCGTTCTTTCGCGATTTGATCGGCGTAAGCTTTGCAATCGTGGTTGTCGGCTTTGTCCTTCATCCACGTTTCAGGTTTGATGCTGTGATAAAGCGACGCGAAGACAGAAAAGTCCTGCGTGCATTTCGAGCAGTGAATCAGATATTTTTTTACGGTAGCCATAGTTCTAAACTCCTTGGAAAATAAAATTGTTTGATGGCGTTTTCAGCGGGTTGGAATGCCAATAAAGCGGCGAACCCGCCTGAAACAAAGGCGAGAGTATACACATCGAAGCCTTGTCAGCCTAATGGACTGACAAAATTTTCTCTCGGTCTCAAAGAATTTTAGCAATTAGCCCGTCGCTCTGCTCGCGTAAGGCTTCGAGCGAGGCCTGCAACCGCGCGCGCCAAGCCTCGTCATTGCCCTGATCTTCCGGCACGCGAATGCGTTCGCCCAACACGACTACGACGCGGGCAAACGGCTTGGGGATTTCGAGCCGATCCCAACTGCGCAACCGCCAGCAACGATCTATCGAGATTGAGAAAGGCAACAACGCCGCGCCTGATTTCGCCGCCAACATCACTGCGCCGGGCTTGGCTTCGTATTGCGGCCCGCGCGGCCCGTCCACCGTGAAGGCCGCGCTCTTCCCTGCTCTCACGGCGCGAATCATTTGCACCAAGCCCGCCACCGCGCCGCGCGTCGAACTGCCTTTCGCCGCGCCGTAACCAAACCGCTGAATGAACCGCGCGATGTATTCCGAATCGAAACTTTGCGACGACATCACGATGATGCCGCGCCGCCGCCAGAAATACGTAGCGATAGGAATGCGATTGTGCCAGAACGAATAGACCAGCGGCTCGGCGTTGGCCAGCGGTTTGGAGTCGGGATGATGCTCCATCCCGTGGACTTCAAACTTGAGCGTCGCACCAATCACGCGAATCAGCCAATACAACATCAAACCCGCCAGCCGAATGATGACGCGCTGCTTGAAAGTGTATTGATCGAGCGGCGCGAACTCATACAGCTTGGCGTATGCGTCTACGTTTTTTTCAGGAAGGGCAATCATGAGAAACGTCGTCGTGCGCCAATGCTTGACGACACGACGACGAGTTGATTATTGGAATCAGGCAGGGAGCGGTCAACCAGACGGGATAGGGAAACTATTTCAGCCGTTCGTCTTTCGAAATCTGTCCGTCGAGAATCGTGAGTACGCGATGGGCGTGTTGCGCGATGTCGGGTTCGTGCGTGACGACGATGATCGTATTGCCGCGTTCGTGCAG
>JAYSVR010000481.1:0-3927 GCA_043718445.1 Acidobacteriota bacterium
CCACGCGCAACGCAAGCCGACGGTTTCGGCCAAGCCGTTCGCAATGTCTTGCGAAATGGCCGCCAGCGTTTGTCGCGTCGCGTTGAACAATTGCGCTTGCGCCCACGGAACCATCGAACCCACGGGCTTTTCATTCGCGGCGTTCGGCACATTCGCCATCTCTGAAGGAACGCGCCACGCCCTCAATTTGTTGCCTCGCACCGGCGGACCGCCGTCAATGGCGAGTTCTCAGAAAGTTTCCCAACGTCCGCGAAAACGACTCATAACCTGGGTGCGCCCGCATCCTGCGGGCTGTAAAATGAAGTGGCGCAGCCTTCCTTTTACCTGACTGCCAGTTGCAAAACCTGGTGATTGCCGATGCGTCCGTTACGCGAAACAAAATTCGGAACGCTGCGCGGCTTTTTTACAGCCCGCAGGGATGCGGGCGCACCCAGGCTAGTTCGGTTTCTTCGTACCGTTAAAATCAAAATTCATATCGCCCGCGCTCATCGAACCGTTGATTGCGTTGCCGTTGATCTTGCCCGTAGCGGTTACGTCAAAGGTTTGGCCTTGCACGTCTACGCGATAGCTGAATTTGATTTCGTTGCCGTTGAGCGAAACGTTGGTGAGCGGCGCGTTGCCGAATTGCGAACGCATATCGCCTGAGACGCTGCCGCCGTCTTGCCGCAACGTGAGCGTGCTGGGCAAAGCGCCCATCGGCGAATTGAGCGTGAGCAGCCATTCGCCCGCGACACTAGCGGATTCAGTATTTGGCGGAGCGCCACCACCGGGACGACCCGCGCCGCCACGTCCACCGGGGCCGCCCGGGCCGCCGCGCGGAGCTTCAACGGCTTTGATTTCGAAAAGTTTGCCATCCACGAATACGTGTTTGATCTTCGTGTCTTTTTTGAAAATGTCGCCGCTGGCTAAAACTAAATTGGCAATCTTGCCTTTCTCGATGCTGCCGAGTTGTTCGCTGACGCCGAAAATTTCAGCCGCATTGATAGTCATCGCTTTGAGTGCGGCGTCGGCAGGCAAGCCCGCTTCGATGGCACGCACGGCGTTGGCGATGAAGTCAGTCGGACGAGTCAACGTGCCTGAATTGAAAGCGAACTTGACGCCTGCTTTGTGCAAGGCGGCGGCGGATTTCGGCGCGTCGGCGCGTTCGCGCAAGGCGGCGAGCGACTCGTCTTCGGGGTCGTCGAGTTGCGGACGTTGCGGGAAGCCCAGGCTCAACAGCACCGTAGCGTTTTTGCTTTTCAAATAATCGGCGAGTTCGTAACTGTGCGTCGCGCCTGCCAGCATATATTTCAGCTTGAACTCTTCGGCCAGTGCGACGGCGCGTTTGATTTCGCGCACCGAGTTGGCCTGCAAGATGACGGGCATTTGTCCATTGATGACGGGCTGCAAAGCGGCGAGCGATTTATTCACGGCCGGACGTTGCGCGCCACGCGGCGACTTGTCATAACGCGCCCACTCTTCGCGGTAATGTTGCGCGTCCATCAACGACTGGCGCAGGAAAGAGAATACGCCCATCAACGAACCCGGATAGCCGCCGCGCGATGAGTTAAAGGCTACGTTAAGCGAGACGGGCGCTTTGATGATTTGTTTTTCCGCCGCTTCGCCGCCGAGCCCACCAAGATTGATGAGTGCGCTCTGGCCTTGATAGACGCCGGTACGCAACGCCGTCAGCGCGGTCGTGATGCCCGCCGCGCGTTGTTGGTCAAAGGTCTCGGCGTTGATTTCAAGTTGTTCGGTGACGCTGGCTTCAGGCAGCAAACCCGCGCTGGTCGGAGCAGCCGCCATCTGTGCGAGAAAGGCTTGCGTGGGATCAACCGGAGCGCCGCCGCGTCCGCCCGGCCCGCCCGTCGGCGCAGCCTGTTTGACGCCGAGGCTCGAATAAGAATCGAAGAAGCCCGGATAGATCGTCATCCCCGTCGCGTCAATGACTTTGGCATCGCCGGGAACGGCGATGTCAGCGCCGACGGCTTCGATCAAACCGTTGCGTACGACGACCGTGCCTTTTGGTATCGTAGCGCCCGTGACCGTCACAACCGTGCCGCCGCGCAAGGCATAAGCCTCTCCATCAAAGGCGCGCGCGGCTTTGAACAACGGCAAACTCGAAACCAGTAAAGCACTGGCGCAAACAAACGAAACGAAACGTCGAAACTGCTTCATCGCAGGCTGACTCCTGAAAAAGTACAACAACCTTTCCAGGTTGTTGCAGTATTGATAACGAGGCGCACAGCGGGAACAAGATACGTTGTGAACTGTGCTGGAACTGGATACCGCCCGATTTCTATTTGATTACTGCGGCGGCAAAAGTATGGTTACAAGTGAATTGCTTTTGTGCTGCGTAATCTAGCCGACACTTATCATTGCCGCAAAGGAGGCACTTGCTTGTTTGAAACCGATTTACCGCGCGTAGTTTTTTTCGACGCCGGAGGCACTTTGTTTGAACCGCGCGGCAGCGTCGGCAGCATCTATCAACGCCTCGCCGCGCGTCACGGCATTGCCACCGCCACCGCCACCGTGCCGTTGCAGCAAAATTTCAAGCAAGCTTTTGCGCAACAGCCGCCGCTCGCTTTTCCGCCGGGCTTGCCCGCTGACGAACTCGACCGCCGCGAACGCGCTTGGTGGCGCTCACTCGTCGCCGACGTATTCGGCGCATCCAGCCAGCATCCGGCTTTCGATCAATTCTTTGCCGAGGTGTATGAATACTTCACTCGTGCCGAGGCGTGGCAAGTGTTTGATGATGTTGTGCCCGCCTTGCAAGGCTTGCGCGCGCGCGGCGTCAGGCTCGCGGTGATTAGCAACTTCGATTCGCGGTTAGAAAAGATTTTGGCGGCAACGAATTTGGCGGCGTATTTCGACGCGGTTTATTGCTCGACGCGCTGCGGCGCGGCCAAACCGGATGCGCGCATCTTTGAACTGGCTCTGCGTCAGCAAGGTATTGCCGCAAGTGAAGCCTGGCACGTGGGCGATGTCTTACGCGAAGACGTGGAAGGCGCAAGCGCCGTTGGTATTAAGGCGTGGTTGATTGATCGTGACGGCGCGAGTGGGCTTACGCGGCTCAATCAATTGCTGGGTTTCTGGCGGTAATACTCGCTGCAATAGGTTTGCAACGTACGCAACAAACTCTGGCAATCGGTCTTGCCCAATTCGAGTTGGCCGCATCGCTGGTTCGTCCACGCGATTGATTCGATCATCTCGCCGGGCAACGGTACGCCATCGCAAAAGTTCGGCGGATTGCGCGCCGCCGCCAGACAAGCCAGCAGGAACGAATTGTTGTGTAACGTCGCGCCGAAATCCTTCGCGTCTTTTTGCCGTTTCAACGCTTCCTGCCAACAGCCGTTGTCGTCCATCGTTTTGCCGAGGGCGAGTCCGGCGTCGCGGGCTTGTTGCAAGCCCGGTTTGTTTTGATTGAGCCAATAGAAATATCCGCTGACGACAGCGACGACGAAAATCATCGCGCAACTTGCGATCACGAGAGCAACTTTTGTTTTGCTCGTCATGGGGTTCTCGCTTGCAATTCATCGTGCATTGCTTTCAGCCATTGTCGGCGCGGCATGGTGCGGCTTGCCATCAGCCATTCAGCCAACTGCGTCGCCTTGATTTGAGGAAACCACATGCTCTCTTCCGCTTCGTCGTATATCTCTCCCTGAAGCTGATAAATTTTGATGTCACCGTTTTCGTAGCGCCACACTTCAGGTATGCCGACGGCGGCAAAGATCGGCAGGCGATTGAGCGAACGACTGGTGATGTCAATTTCGACAATCAAATCGGGCGGCGGATCAGTGGCTAAATCAAGTTCATCTTTTGCGCGCATCAGGGCGGCATTCGCAAAGTAAAAGCACGAATCCGGTTCGAAGCCTTTTTCGAGGTCTTCGCGGCGCATCGTCGTGGAACCGCAAGGTTGCCAATCTTCCAAGAACGTTTCGGCAAGCA